>JAHQVZ010000021.1 GCA_019634055.1 Leptolyngbyaceae cyanobacterium MAG.088 | reverse complement strand
GGTACCCATTTGAGTGTGGGTGATCCTGAGAATGTAAATGAGGCCCTTACTCAGATTCCGTTTATGCCAGAACTATCGGGCACCCAGACGGGGACATTACGTAAGTACTTAAAAGCGCTATCCCTAAGCGTAGTGATGCAGCAAACAGATGAAGCCGAAACCTATCGTGTCTTTTTAGAGCCTGCTTATGCTCAGCAGTTTTCCACCGGCAGACTACCGGTACGTATGACACAAACATTGCCTGATAGCGTGCTGGGTTGGTTAAGAACCGTAGCGCCCGAACAAGCCCGTGCTGAAGGCGAAACATTGCGGTCATGGGTCCATTTGAAAACCTTTGATGCGCGCAACTCTATCGGTAATGTGCATCAAAGGATGATGGCCTTTTTACGCCAAGAACAAGTATCAATTACGGTATTGTATTGGCCCATGGGCTTGCCTTTTATTTAACCATTGGGCAACTCGCTCTACCTTTAGCGGCAGCCTCTAACGGTCAGGTAAATTGGGCCTGTTGCAAGTCTAGCAACGCGGCTGACTCTCGGGGGCTAACCAAACTATTGGCACAGAGAATACCAGAGGCGGCGACAGCAGGCACACCGATGCCGGGCAATGTGCTGTCACCCACGCGGTATAGGCCTTTAATCGGGGTTTTACAGCCTGGAAAGAGACCTTGACCAGCGGCAATGGCAGGGCCATAGGTGCCTTTATAACGACGAAGAAATCGTTGGTGAGTGAGGGTAGTGCCAATCAGTTTGAGGACGATGCGATCGCTAATATCCGGGACGACTTTTCGTAAAGCCTTCATCAGCGGCTGAGCCTTAGCCTCTTTCTGAGCATTGTAATCAGCATCTCGCTGCCAGCCATCCCAGGGTTCCAGCGTATAAGCATGCACCACATGGTGACCTGCCGGAGCGAGACTAGGATCCAAAACGGATGGGATCGAAATCATACAGGTATTGCCAGGGGTCGTAATATCCTTGTCGGTGTCATGAACCACCACATGGTGAACAGTTAAGTCTTCCAGCCCTTCAGCGCGAATGCCCAGGTGTAGGTGCATAAAACTATCTACAGTAGGAATCTCTAAAAATTTTTGGCGATAGTTAGCAGGAAGATCGGTTTCATCAAGCAGATGATTGTAGGTATCCCACACGGTGGCATTAGAAATTACCTTGTTAGCCTGAATCCGTTCACCAGATTTCAGCACCACCCCTTCTACCTGATTGTGGTCCACCCAAATTTTGCTCACATGGGTCCCTAAGCGCAGGGTTCCTCCCCAGCGATGCAGCCCCCGTAACAAAGCATCCACTAAGGCACCGCTCCCCCCGAGGGGGTAATCGATTACCGATGCGGTACGTTCTCCAAACATAAAGGCCATTTCTGGAGCTACGGTTTCATGAGCTTTCATACCAGACAGCAAAAAGCACTCCAAATCAATGAGTCTGCGCAACCAGGGATCGCGGACCGTTTCAGCCACAAAATCACCCATGGAACGTCCTAAACCCCTGAGTTGAGGCAATAGCTGTAGCATGGCTCTGGGAAATCGTTGGACCAATAATGGTAATAACCAACCGTCTGCCCGCAAGGCCAAGGTGGGTATTGAACCGAGGGGGCGATACAGGGCCAACATTTTTTGGGTCAGGGCCTTTAGTTCCATGGCTGCCTGGGGATTAAACTCAGCGATGGAGGACTGATAACGTTGGGCATTGCCATAAATTGCCAGGGTCCTATCAGGAAAGTGGTAATGGCCTAACGGATCGTAGGTGACGGCGGCAATGGATTCACCCAAGGCATTTAAAACCTCTCTGAGAGGATTGCAGGACGACGGGTCAGCCAGTCCGCAATAGAAGGAAGGACCGGAGTCAAAGGTAAAGCCCTGACGTTTAAATGCGTGGGCAGCGCCACCGGGCAGCGTGTGGCTTTCACACACCAATACCCGCCTACCGTAGCGAGCGAGCAGGCCTGCGGCCACGAGACCACCAATGCCGCTACCAATGACGACAACATCGTAAGATTTCATAGTTGTTTGACCACAGGCTATTTTCAGCTCCAATATACGTAAGGGGCATTGCATGCAATGCCCCTTACAGGAAAAACGATTTCTACATTGTCAATTCATTGTCAATGGCCTATTAGCGAATTAACGCCTGCTCGATTTCTGGCAGAGACTCACGGACAGCTGTTTCTTCCTCTGGGTGAATATCTTTAAGGTGGCTAATACGCCATCGAGTAGAGCTTTCTAACTCCTGGGCTTCATGTTGAAGCCGTAAATATTCGTCGGCCGCTTCGGGTTGGTTGCCAATTTGGTTCAGGCGACGAGTAATGGCTTCGCGTTCACGATGCCAGTATTCATTGGCTGCCTCAATTTGAGCTGCAGCACCACCAGACTTGACCACGGCATAAACATCCATTAATCGCTGGTATTTGTCTAGATAATTAGAATCGACGTTTTTGACCACGGGATTGCTGAGCACATCCCCTGAGATGGCTCGGCGCTTGCGTCGACGCCACCACTGTAAAATCACAGAAATAGATGTTGGACTAATCAAAGTTTTTTCGGAAAGTAGATGCATAGTTACAAACCTCATGGACTAAACCGGAAGGTTGAAGCTAATCCCTCAAGGATTCGCCAAGGGGTAATATTTAATACTAGAGGGTTATTGACATACTTGATGTCTTATTTACGGACATTTTTAGGATTGCATAGCTGGGTGTCGTTAGAGCACCAATTCGCCTTTCTTTAAAAAAGATATCAATATCTCTGATCGCTTAATTTGGCACAATGCTCAAGGTAGTATTCTTCGGTTTTCACGGTGTCATCGTCAATGACGATGATGTTCATCCCCAGCTCATTGCGCAGCTCTTACTGGCAGAAAATCTGCGGTTTGACCCAGATGAATACCAGGATATGTATTTAGGACGTAGTGACCGAGCTCGACTGACGGCAATTTTACAGACACGAGGCCGTTTTGTACGCGAAGACTATCTGGATGGACTGCTGCGTAAAAAAGCGGAAGGCTACGAAGAATGGTTGAGATCACAATCTAAGCTTGCCCTCTATGCCGGACTCGAGGACCTGCTATATCGAATTCGTAGCAAAAACTATATAACTGCTATTGTGACTGGAGCCCAGAGAGCAGATGTTGATCAGGTATTGGCCGCAGCCAAGTTAACCGATCAGTTCTCGCTAGTGGTTTCTGCTAGCGATATGACAGTTGCTGCTAGCAAACCAGCACCAGATAGTTATCTAGCAACAATCGACCAACTCAATATGCTGGATCCAAATTTGGCGCTAACGCCTCAAAATTGTTTAGCTATCGAGTCATGCTTTGCCGGTATCGAAGCGGCTAAAGCCGCTAACATTCCGGTCGTTGGGGTGGCCCAAATTTATCCTTATCATATGATTCAACGTCGGGCTACCTGGGCAGTAGACTACTTAAACGAAATTGACTTTGATTGGATTGCTCCACGGTATGAACAGGGTTCGAATGCCGTTACCATGTAGGGAAATCCAGTTTTATAGCCGATCCAGGGGAGTGTTTGATAATGAAAGTGGCAGTAACTGGTGCAACGGGATTTATTGGCTCTCGTTTAGTACAACGGCTTCATGATGCAGGACATCAGATAAAAATACTGACCCGCAATCCTGAGCGGGCAAAAAAGGTATTTCCTGAGTCTGCCTTTAAGCAGATCGAAATTGTTGGATACACGCCTCAAGAATCAGGTGACTGGCAAGCTGAAGTCTCCGGCTGCGACGGGGTGATTAACCTGGCAGGCGAAGCTATTGCCGAACGGTGGACACCCGAGCGCAAACGGGAAATCATGAACAGTCGTGTGGCAGGCACTGAGAAAATTGTGGAAGCCATTGGTAAGGCTGAGGTCAAGCCAAAAGTCTTGGTTAGTGCTTCAGCCATTGGCTTTTATGGCACCAGTGAAACGGCAGAATTCTATGAAACTAGCGAGCCTGTAAAACAGGATTTTTTATCGCAGGTGTGCCAGGGCTGGGAAAAAGCTGCAGATAAGGTCACGGCCTTTGGCACACGCTTAGTGGTTGTGCGTATTGGCATTGTTTTAGGGATGGGGGGTGCGATCGCAAAAATGATCACACCGTTTAGGCTCTATGCAGGCGGCCCTATCGGCAATGGCAAACAATGGTTTTCCTGGGTTCACCGTGATGACCTAGTAAGCCTTTTTATGCAAGGGCTTACCGATGAATCTATGGCTGGCATATACAATGGCACCGCGCCCCATCCTGTTCGCATGTCTGAACTATGCGATGCACTTGGCAAAGTAATGAATCGACCGTCCTGGCTACCAGTGCCTGACTTTGTAATTGAAACATTACTGGGCGATGGTGCAATCGTCGTCCTAGAAGGCCAAAAAGTTTTACCGGAACGTACCCAGTCCACTGGTTTTTCGTTCGCTTATCCTAGGGTTGACCTCGCTCTACGCGATATTGTCGTGGAGTAATACTCACACGGTTACTGCACCACCTGCGCCCCATGGCTACGAGGATCATCCCCTGCACCTGATGCTGGAGCAACCGTGTTGACATCTGATGTTTGCCCGATAGCTTGGGCGTAGGGCAGCTTATTGCCTGCCACTAAAGCGACCAAATTATCTGCCAACAAGGCCCGAGGAACTTCACCCATAGCTGCACCAGCATCATTACCCGCATCATCTAAAAAGGCAAAATGAGGAATACCATCGACCCGATAGTGGAGCATTTCCGGTAGCCACTTGTTATTGTCCACATTCAGCATGACAAAGTTCACATCCTGCTGATACTCATTTTTCAGCTGCTGCAAATCCCCGGCCATGGCCTGACAACTAGTGCACCAATTAGCATAAAATTCCACCAGAGTAGGCTTACCGTTACTGATAGCTTCGTCCAGTGGGACAGAGACCGTAGCCATCTCTGAAAGAGATGCCGATGGAGTGCGGGTTTGCAACCCGAACACAACCGCTATGCTCAGCACCACAGCCACAGCTACCACCACAAAATTGCGTAATCGTTGCGCAAGACCAACCGATTCAGAGGAGTTAACCGACATAGAATTAAAAAGCGCCCACGGCATCAGCATCTTCTTTAGTCTAGCGGAATGAAAAAGCGCGTTACCCTCACATTTCCCAAACAGACAGTAAATATGCCCATCACCTATCGGCTGGCCAAAGATTTTAACGTGGCAGCCAATATTATCCGTGCCCAGGTAGCACCTAATCAGGTAGGTAAAGGCGTCATTGAATTATCCGGCGATATTGATCAGCTCGATGAAGCAATTGCATGGATGCGTAGCCAAGGAATCGATGTATCCCTTTCTAGTCGGGAAATCTTAATTGATGAAACTCTCTGCGTCCATTGTGGTTTATGCACAGGTGTTTGCCCAACAGGAGCATTACGCCTAGATCCAGACAGCTTCAAACTCGTGTTTAACCGTGCCCAATGCATTGTGTGCGAGCAATGTATCCCGACCTGTCCGGTTCAAGCCATTTCTACCAATCTTTAAGGGCTCTGATGAAAAAATTGCCCTGGCTATCATCACTCTTATTATTGTTGGCCTTCATGGGATTTGGAGCATTTCTGCATGCTCGTCACAGTGCAGAGTTAGTCTGGTGGCTAGCCTTAGGCTATGCATTACTACAATCAGCCCTACTCACGATTGTCTGGAAGCCCCTACGTAATTTCTTTTTGTTGGGGTTTCAGTCCGATGTTGGCTATACAGTAATGGCCTTGGTAATGGCCTCTCTAGCCGTTGTAGTGGTGTCCTGGATTCAGATTTTTATTTACTTCCTTGTAATGATGGCAGCCGCTCTTCTACTGAGAGTGGAGCTATTAATCCGAAATATTGGAAATATCTTGGCCTTTGCCACAATCTTCACGCTATCACTGACAGGACTAGGACTGAGCCGGATAACGACAGAATTCATGACAAGGCTTATAAACTAACCCACAGCGTGGATTAATTATGGACAGTCTAATAATCGGCATACGCCAAACAGCGTAGACTTTTTTCTGAGCGACTCTAGTAACAGCACAAGCGTTTAACTGTTGCCCCTACCTCGTGAGCTTTACGTTCGCGGGGTACTTTTTTATTTAAAGACGGTTATAAGCCAATCAAACTGCAACTAATGCTTAAGTAGCCGTACTTGCAACAATGATGAACTTATGGACACTCAAGAAAGCGGCACAAAAAATCAACGTTTAACTATCTTTCTGAGCGATTTTAATAACAGCACAAGCGTTTAACTGTTGCCCCTACCTCGTGAGCTTTACGTTCACGGGGTACTTTTTTATCCAAAACTTGGCAGTGGATTTTGAAAGGGCGTTTAACTGTTATTACCTTATATGTTGAAACCTAAGACCAGTAGACGTTTCCCTATTTAAAGGGAACGTACAAGATTCGAGCCACAACTCACGTCAACTAAACAGAAACTCTACAAATATTGCACATATCCTTTAAGTTGCTGAGTTGTAAGTGGTAGATGCACTATAAACGTATCATAGCGCACATGCTCATAAGCAATGCTGTAAATAACTTATGGACACTATAGGAAGCGGCATAGGCCAAACCGCGTAGACTCTTTTTGCAACGATGCTAATAACAGCACAAGCGTTTAACTGTTGCCCCTACCTCGTGAACTTTGCGTTCGCGGGGTACTTTTTTATTTGCAGGCCATAGATTAGTGGCCCATAAAACTTAGGAATAAGAATGCAATGCTGGAGTACGCGCCCACCATATCTACGCAACCAGCCTCAGGTTTAGCATCCATAGAACCACACCATGATGCCATGCTCCTTGCAACTAGATGCGCAGCATAGATGGCATTATGGACACTCTATAAATCGACACAAAATGAAGTGTTTAACCGTTTTTCTAAGGGATTTTGGTAATAGCACAAGCGTTTAACTGTTGCCCCTACCCTGCGATGCACTTTTGTGTTTCCAGGGTACTTTTTTGTCTAATTGGACGTGAAAGCGGAGAGGCGTTAGACACGCCTACACGTTTACAAGGAGGCAGCGGCTCAGCCATCTAATCATTAGACTAGGCTGGTTGCCGCCTTCCTTTGCACCCATTCAGTAATCAGTGGATTTACCAGTTCGGGTGCTTCATCCTGGGGGCAATGGCCCACTCCTTCGAGTGGTATAAATTGTTCGACGACAGTATATGTACTGAGTTCCCGACCTAGTGAGATTGGTTCCCAAGGATCAGCATCACCCCACAGCATCAACACTGGGCAAGTTAGCTGAGACAATAAGTCTTCGGGAAGCGGCCCTTGGGAATAGCTGATAAAGGCAACAAATACATCCACAGCTGCTGGATCACGGGCTGGGACAAGCAGAAGCTCGATTAGCTCGTCGGTAACAGCTTCTTTACGGCCATAGGCCTGGCGCAGAATATTTTTGAGGGTTTTGGGCTTGGCTAGTCGCGAGAAGAAAAATTTGCCAACAGGTTTATAATTAAGGACGGCCTGGATAAGTGGGGTGGGGGCACTGCGGTACCAAGGAAGAGTAGCGCGTTTGCGATCGTGGAGCAGCCGTAAAGAACAGTCGAGAACAACCAGACCAAGAACTTGATGGGAAGCCATGATGGCGGCCTGCATGGCGACGATGCAGCCGATGGAGTTGCCAACCAGAAAGGAGGGTTCTCCGATAATCTCCTGGCAGAAGTCGATAACTTGTTGGCCCCAGGTTTCGAAGGTGTAGGGGAGGGGTTGGCCGGGAGCGGGTTTGGCAGATTGGCCATAGCCGATAAGATCGATGGCGTAGGTGCGGTGCTTTTGACCCAGGTCAGGCAGGTTTTTGCGCCAGTGGTCGCTATGGGCTCCGAAACCGTGGATGAGGAGTATGGGTGGGCCGTCAGTGCCGGCGGTTTGGTAGCGGATGGGGAAGCCTTGCCAGGTCCAGAAGTGGGTAGTGGGAGTTGGTTGAGTCATGGATAGGACAGGGCTGATAGGTAGGGTTTAATTATGTTTTTGATTATTGCGTATTGTGATGCTGTAAGCAGGTCATTGGCTAAATATCTTCGTGTGGCCTGATTGTTGTTTTCTTTGAGAGAGAGTTTTGTTGATGAATAAATTCGATTCTTGTTGCAATATTTTGGTTGTTGATCATTATCGTCAAGTCTAGAGTGAGAATACTGAAGAGTTCTAATGGTGATTTTTAAAGCTTTAGAGTCTTGCGAGAACGTCTGCGTGGAGGCCATCCGAGTTCCCCACTGTCGCGACATTGCAATCCAACGGGCTATAGAGCGGCATGAAGCTCAGGATACTACGGTCATGCCACTTTCTGGTGGCGGGCCACAGTTTGTTGCTCCAGGCAGAGCCTCGCAGCAAGGGTTGGAACCATAGTTGTTGAAATCGGATACTTTTATGTAGCATATGAATAGCCGGCATACGTTAGGAGAGAAGAGGAAAGGCTGACATTTTCAAAAGCGATGTCAACCAAGGTTGTTCTTCATTACTCAACGAAGGAATCAGTGACTGCTGATAATCAACTCGAGAGAAATAGCGTGCTTGATCGTAAACCTGGGTAAAAATCTCTTGTAGAGAAATCATGAACTGTTCTTCTGTATATGGATAAGACTTGACAAAATCTTGAGCCTTTTTTCTTCATAGCTAGTTCTGCCTTTGCCAAGGCGCTTATTCTTGGGTAACAACCCCTCTATGACTGTGATGGCGAGGTCGCTACCTACCTCACAAACTTCCAAATATCGCTCTTTGGAGTGTTGACTATGACTGATTTCCTGAGACTCGACCAATCCCCTATCCATCAAGCCGCTGCCATCGGCGATATTGCAGTGCTATCGAACCTGCTAGCTGCCGGTCACGATATCAACGCCAAGCTAGACGTTCTGGAAGATTGGGGAATATTTTGTTTAGGACTGACTCCGCTAATGCTGGCCGCCTGCTCTCCCCGGGGAGCAACGGCTGATACACTGCGATGGTTAATCGAGCACGGTGCCTACATTACACTTCGCTCCACTGGTAATGTGACAGCTGCCTGGTACGCTGCAGGCAATGGTGTTTTCTTCCTCCAAACCAGTGATGATGTCCCGTCTGCTGAGCAGGTTGAAAGACTACGGCTATTGCTACAGTTAGGGGCAGACCCTAATGAAACCGCTGATAATGGTCGGTCCCTACTGGTGGAAGCTTGTCGTGCAGGCGACTCACAGCGAGTATCATTGCTGCTAGATCATGGAGTGTTACCTGAGCCAGTATTAGAGTCCATTGCCCCCCAATACCGTCGTAAATATCGAAAAAACTCTGTTAGTCCACTATCGCGATACCAAATCCCGTTATTTTGTGCCGTAAGTTCGTGGTCTGCTGATTGTGTACAGCTTTTGATTACGGCTGGAGCTGATGTCAATAGGCTAGCGAATAATGGAGCTACAGCCTTGATGTATGCCTGTAAGCCTGAAATCGTACAACTCCTGATTGATGCTGGTGCAGATACCACCGTCATCAGACAAGGCGGATGGGACACTTTTCAAGAGATTCTCAAGTTTGAAGCAGAAGACGACCGAGAGGAAGCGGATATTGTGCGATCGCTTCAACTCCTCATCCACCATGGAGCCGATATCCATGCTACCCAGCGCGGTGCGAATCGCCTTTATCAGGCTGCATTTTCCCGCAATCCGTTTGCTATCGCACGGTTACTCAAACTAGGGGCCACACCCACTGCATGGCGACCATTGTTAAGTGCCCTAACCTGG
>JAHQVZ010000177.1 GCA_019634055.1 Leptolyngbyaceae cyanobacterium MAG.088 | reverse complement strand
TAGACATAATAGAATCTAACCTTTTAACGATTACATCAGCCATCACAAACGAATATTCGGGAGGCTTCCCAACAAGAAGCCTCCCGAACAAGCAAATCAAAATTCACGATAAATGCCGAGATTTAACTGCAATGTAAAGCAGATGAACCTATAAATCGACATACAACCCCTACACAAGGTGTATCAAACCGCTTCAAAGAATTAATACAAAAGCTATCAAAGCAATAACTCCAAGCATTCCTCAACGGAGAACCACCTTAACTATGCACAAAATCAAGGCAAGGCAATACTTATATCAAACATAACCAATTGCCAGCTAAGAAATAACCGTAGTCAGAGCAATCAGACCAACCACTAAGGCAGTCCCCAAAGTACCCAGAACAATGTAATTACGCTTTTCACTTGCAGTTGGCGGTTCAGCCTCATACATTTTGGGTTCAGAAGCAAAATTGTTAAGGCGTCCACCTTCTTCTGTGGTGTATGGCATAGGTATATTTTTTTACAGTGCTGATACTTATATTATTTTTAGTTTAGCAAAGTTTGATGTAGATAGTTATCGTATTTTTATATATTTCGTAATAAACCCTACTGCATACAGCCTGCACCCTGCTCTAATTTTGATAAGGTCAGCCCAAAAAATAAATCAGAGGTACGAAATTGATAAATCGCTTATTTGTATCAAAGTTTGGGCAAACGGATAACTAAACATTGATGGCAGGGCATCAATGTTGATATTTCAAACCTTGTGCATGGGCTTAGTTAGCCCTAAATTTTCTCAAAAACCTTGACTAAACTGAAACATAGGTGTGTTCTAGTGGCTAGTTCAACTGATAAGCAGAGATATTGCCTGAGATAACGATGTGAACCTATTGAGAGCCGCTTACCCATTGTCTTGAGCTGACTTCGGTCACAGATTTTATACAGAAGTGTTTAAGCAGTTATATCCATTAAAATTTTCTATACTTTGGGAATACTTGGGTATACAACATAAACCGTTGATTTGGTCCACAGATTCTTACGGTGTTCTTAACCGATGTTATGGCTTTTTAGCTAATGCAAAAGACGTCTAACTCGAATTTCCCAAAGTTGCGTCGATTTGGACAAGGGTTGCGTACCGTTCTGATTGTCCCATTCGTCTGCCAAATCTTTGCCACGGTTGGTTTAGTCGGCTACCTATCCTTCCGTAGCGGCCAGCAGTCTGTTAATGACCTGGCTTTTCAGCTCATGGACACCGCTAGTGAGAACATCAATCAAAAGTTAAAAAACTATCTTGAAGTTCCACATATTATCAACCAGCTACGCTTCGACAGCTTCAAAAATGGCCTGTTGAGCACTCAAAATATCGAGAGTTTATATCAACATTTTTGGACCCAAAAACAGGCATTTGAATCTGTTAGCTACGTTTATATGGGAAGCACAGACGGCGGCATGATTGCCGCTGGTCGTCTGCCAGATGGCACCTTACTCATTGGGGGAACCGATGACTTTAAAGCCGGTGACTATGAAATTTATCGAGCCAATGAATCAGGTGAACAAATCGAACAGTTCAAAGTTCTGCCTGATTGGGACGCCCACAACTATCCTTGGTTCACAAAACCGATTGAAATCGGTAAACCAACCTGGGGGACTCCCTACAAGTGGACAGGCAGAGATGTGGTCGCCATTTCAGCAGGACGGCCTGTTTATAATCCCCAAGGGGATTTAGTTGGCACATTGGCCGTTGATCTCTCTTTATCAGACATCAGCCAATTTTTACAAACCATTGAGATTAGTCCCTCTAGCTCTATTTTTATTGTTGAGAGTTCTGGTAATCTCATTGCCACATCAACTAATACGCCAGTAGCTCTGACTGAGAATGAAAGCACCGTGCGTGTACAAGCCATAGACAGCGAAGATAAAACTGTTCAACTAGCTTCAGAATCTATCTTAGAAAGCGTATCTGATTGGCAAAGTGTTACCCAAAGTTCCCCATTAAAACTTAAGATAGACGAGCAAAAACATTTTGTTAGTATTGTTCCCTGGAGAGATGAATTTGGCCTAGATTGGCGCATTGTCATGGTGGTCCCCGAAAGCGATTTTATGGGGGAGATCAATCAAAATGTACGTCGTACTATTATTTTGTGTTCAGCAGCACTACTAGCCTCTATATTGTTTGGGATTCTCACAGCTCGCTGGGTCGTTCAACCTATCTTAAAACTAAATCAATCTGCAAAAGATTTAGCTCAGGGTAATTGGAGTACCCCCGTTATTGCTGAGCGCAATGATGAGGTTGGTGAGTTAGCCCTATCATTTAAGTATATGGCTAAACAACTGAAAAACTCCTTTGGCTTGTTAGAGCAAAGGGTGCAAGAACGAACCACTGAACTAGCTTTTGCCAAGGAAACAGCTGATAAGGCCAATCAGGCAAAGAGTGACTTTCTTGCCAATATGAGTCATGAATTGCGCACACCCTTGAATGGAATTTTGGGATATGCTCAAATTCTTTTAAGAGATAGCACAGTAGACGCAAAACAGAAGAAGAGTATTGGGGTTATGCAAAGATGTGGCAACCACCTTTTAACCCTGATCAATGACATTTTAGATCTGTCTAAGATAGAAGCTCGCAAACTGGAGCTATTACCCAAGTCTTTCCACTTTCCAGCATTTTTGCAAAGCATACGGGAATTAAGTCAGGTGCGGGCAGCTGAGAAAGAACTGGACATCATCAGTGAGTTTGATCCTGACCTACCTAAAGGAATTCTGGCCGATGAGAAACGTCTGGGCCAGGTTTTAATTAACTTATTGGGTAACGCAGTTAAATTTACGAAAACTGGCAAAATTTACTTTCGTGTTAACCGTTTGCCCACAGATTCACTCCCAGCGGGCACCCATCGACTCCATTTTGAAGTGGCAGACTCTGGTGTAGGCATTTCGCCAGAAGATATAGAAAAGATATTTTTACCATTTGAACAGGTAGGCGACAAACAGAAAAAAAATGAAGGCACGGGTTTAGGGTTAGCCATCAGTCAACAAATTATCTCTTTGATGGGGGGGCAGTTACAGGTTAAAAGTCAGTTAAACCAGGGAACCCGATTTTGGTTTGATGTGGACATTCCAGAAGTTCAAGATTTTGCCCAAGCGTCGTCCTACAATGATCAAGGAAGCATTATTGGGTATCGGGGTAAATCACGAACTATTCTGGTAGTGGATGATAACTGGGAAAACCGCGCTGTGTTAGTTGGCCTGCTAGAGCCCCTCGGCTTTCAAGTAATTGAAGCAACTAATGGTCGAGAAGCCTTAGAAAAACTCCAGCCACCGTTGACCGTTGACCTGCTAATTACTGATCTGGTCATGCCTGAGATGAATGGATTTGAGCTGCTTAGATACATCCGCCAATCACCAAATTTAGAAAAGATGGTTGCGATCGCATCATCAGCCAGTGTATTTGAAACCGATCAACTTCAAAGCCTTAACGCCGGCGCAGATGCCTTCTTACCCAAACCCGTTCAAACCGACAAACTACTAAATCTGATTAAAAAGCATCTACAGTTAGAATGGTCCTATGGGACATTAACGGTTGATGCGGCTATAGCATCTACAAATCAGCAAACTATTACGCCTCCACCAGCCAAAGTTCTAGACTCCTTAGCTAGCCTTGTAACCCTGGGGGATATTGATGCCATTATTGAACAGGTCACGATGATACAACATACCTACCCGCAAACCGAAGCCTTTGTACTACAGGTCAAGCATCTCGCAGAAGCCTGCTACATGGATGAGTTAGAACTGTTTATCAACTCATATATGACTGCACAAGATTAGAGCGTTTCTGTAACCAATGACAACTTTTTTTGCAGATAATTTATCTCATAACTATTCTAACAATGGCTCTGAAACATTTATTCTCGTAGTCGATGATGAGCCTGCCAATTTATCTTTATTAAAGAATGCCTTAGCATCAACGGGGTTAAAAGTTCGTGTCGTAACCAGTGGAAATAAAGCCCTTGACATCATTCAGAAGCAACAACCAATTTTAATTTTATTAGATATCTCTATGCCAGGCATAGATGGATTTGAAACCTGCCGTTTAATCAAAAGTAATCCTGATACAGCCAACATTCCAGTCATATTTGCGACTGCTTTGTCAGAAAACGAACAAAAGATCAAAGGATTTTCCCTAGGAGCTGTAGACTACATCACCAAACCTTTTCACGTCGAAGAAGTTTTGGCACGGGTCAAAGTTCAAATCGCACTACAACAATTAACAACCACACTACGACATAAAAATCAGCAACTAGAACAGGAAATAAGATCACGCGAAATAGCCGAAAGCACTCTCCAACAAACAAACCACAAACTTCAACAGAGTCTCGAAGAGTTAAAAAACACTCAGGTACAGCTCATTCAAAGTGAAAAAATGTCTAGTTTGGGCATTCTCGTGGCAGGAGTAGCCCATGAAATCAATAATCCAGTCAGCTTTATCTATGGCAATCTTGAACCTGCTCAAAATTATTGCCAAAATTTGATAGATTTAATAAACCGCTATCAACAAGAATATCCAAGTCCGTCTCAAGAGCTTCGAAATTACATTAATGAAATTGATTTACCCTTTTTAGAAAACGATCTGCCAAAGCTATTTGATTCTCTAGGTAAAGGTGCAGAACGTATCCGTCAAATCGTTTTGTCCTTACGAAATTTCTCTCGCCTTGATGAGGCTGACATGAAAGCCGTCAATATTCACGAAGGCATTGACAATACCTTATTAATCTTGAACAATCGTTTAAAGTGTCAGTCAAAACAGCCTGATATTCACGTTGAAAAAGACTATGAAAATTTACCTCTGATTGAATGCTACCCTGGCCAACTCAATCAGGTTTTCATGAACATTCTCGCCAATGCTATCGAAGCCATTGAAGAGAGTAACTCCCAAAAAAGCACCCATGATTTGCAGTTAAATCCTGGCAAAATTCACATCAGTACAACAACATTTAACCACAGGCATATTTTAATTCGCATTAGTGACAACGGCGTCGGCATACCAGAATGCATCCGGGCAAAATTATTTGATCCCTTTTTTACAACTAAACCCATAGGTAAAGGCACTGGTCTAGGGTTATCTATCAGCCATCATATTGTTACTGAAAAGCACAAGGGCAACCTGACGTGTGATTCTATCCTTGGCAGAGGCAGTTCATTTGTCATTAAATTGCCCATTCAAAATGGCACAGCAGTGACAGGAGCTTAACAATCCCGTTGTTCATACCCAACTTGAACACTACGTCATAGCAAAAAATTACCTGACTAGCATCAGGTAGTGAAATCAGTACTAATCTGTGGGTGAAGTCCTCCACCGTAAGCCATCAACCAATCGCTACAATGGCAATGAAGGCTGCATGTGAGGAGATGCGATGGCGGCATCCGAAAATTCCCCATCATCACAAAAACGTACCAAATTAAAGCCCTGGCAAAGCATTAAGGCTAATTTAGCATTAGCCCAAGTCACCCGACGGATGCTCAACTGGTTCACAGTTGATGATGACCAGATTACGAGCATTTTAGAAAAAATCAGGGCAGAATTACCGACGACTGAAGCCTGGCTCATTGGTAAACCACAATCAGGCAAAAGTTCAATAGTGCGAGGGTTAACCGGCGTCTCCGCAGAAATTATTGGCCAGGGATTTCGGCCCCACACTCAGCATACCCAGCGCTATGCTTATCCCTCCAACGACCTGCCACTGTTGCTATTTACAGACACCGTTGGCTTAGGGGATGTGGACCGTGATGTTCAAACCATTATCCAGGAACTTCAGAGCGACCTTGCGCAACAAGCCCGAGGAGCCAGAATATTATTAGTCACCGTCAAAATAAATGATTTCGCTGTCGATAGTCTGCACCAAATTTTACAAGAGCTCAGGGCAAAACATCCGAAAATTCCTGTCGTTTTGGTTGTGACATGTCTTCACGAACTTTACGCCGCAGCATCTGAGCATTCCCCCTACCCACCGACACAGACAGTCATCCAACGGGCCTTTGATGAACTCAAACAAAGCTTTGAAGGCCTCTTTGACAATGCCGTTATGGTTGACTTTACCCTTGAGGAGGATGGTTATCTCCCGATTTTTTACGGTTTAGAAGCGCTGTTAAACGTCCTCTCTGAACAGCTACCAGAGGCAGAATCCAATGCAATTTATCAGCTGCTTGACCAGGCTGATGAAGCAACCAGTCAACTAGGAAGCATTTATCGCGATGTAGCTCGACGGTACATTTCAGCCTTTACCGTCATTGCAGCCACATTAGCCGCAGTGCCGCTGCCCTTTGCCACTATGCCAGCCATTACCGCCCTGCAAGTCTCAATGATTGTGGCGTTAGGAAAGCTTTATGGCCAACGCCTTAGCTTTTCCCAAGCAGGTGGTGTCGCCAGCACTATTGCCGGAGGCTTTTTAGCCCAGGCCATCGGCCGTGAGTTAATTAAACTTGTCCCTGGTTTTGGCAGTGTTGTTGCGGCCTCTTGGGCTGCAGCCTATACCTTGGCTCTGGGGGAAGGTGCCTGTGTTTACTTTGGCGACCTCATGGGGGGTAAAAAGCCTGATCCTGAGAGAATTCAAGCAGCCATGGAAGAGGCGTTTAAATCAGCCAAGGAAAAATTACGACAAAAGCCCATGTAGGGGCGTTTCATGCAACGCACACGGGTTTTATTATTCCCAGAAATAGGGGGGGCGCGTATTTTTTTGTGGCCAACTATTGTAAATAAAATGAGTCAATGTAGGGGCAGCCAAACATACCCCGATTAGGCCTACCCACCAGGTTTGTTGAAAATCACTAATATCAAATGTTTGGGGAGCAGAGGAAAATACCTCTGGGGCCACAGAAACGACATTATTGAGAGCATGGGCAATAATAGGAACCCACAAGCTACGGGTGCGAACATACAACAGAGCCATAATCACACCAAACATGGTTAACCCCATAGGATTGTTGATATGCAAAATACCAAATAACACGGAGGACAGAATGATTCCTATGGGTAAATTCCACCGAACGGCCCATCGCTGCAATAACACGCCACGAAATACAAATTCCTCAGCGATGGGGGCAAACACCAATACGACAAACAGCATTAAGTAGCGATATAACTCTGGAGCAACTGTTTCAACATTCAATAGCTGTTCGGTCAGACGTTCCTCAACAAACCCGGGAGCAAACAGCGAAATCGGATAGAACAGTAACAAAAAACTACTAAAAGAGAATATCAGCATGCTGACGATCAGCAACAAGCCATAGGGCAAAGGGAAGCGGGGTGACGGCCCAAACAAACGAGTTAACCTTAAACCTACTCGTTGACCCGTCATAATCAAAACACTACAAACCAGCCCAAAAACCAGCATGAACTGTACTGGCATCCACAATTTGTCATGCAGGGGCCAGGGTAGTAATTGCCGATATTCTAAGACGCCACAGACTGCACCAACAAGTAGGTTGCTAATGATAAAAGCAACAAGGACATGGGTGCGGAATTTAAGTACTTCAAAGGGGTTCCTACCCATGCTCATGGTTGAATAATTAGAATGCATTCCATTGTATAGCAATCTGCTAAACACATTTAGTAGACTGTTAGCCCATAGATTGCCGCAACACGACAACGCTCCCCAGCACTATGTTAAAACTGCATAGCAGCGGTATATCAGGATAGACATATGTGCGATCGCGCAGACTCCCGCAAACCCTGGCAGCCCGGTAGCCTATGGTCTAAACTACAAGCCCAGACCCAGCATGGCTTAGCAACCGGAGCCCTCAAACCCATCGACACCGAGTATGAAATTGTCTCCGATGGCAGTGTAGAGTTTACCGTGCGTATTTTAACTAACCTAAACCGCAAAGCCCAGGCTCGCAAAGTTCAAAACAAAAAAAAGACCAATCCCTTCTTACCCTACGATCCCAACCTTTACGTCACAGATATTTCCGACACCCACGTTTGCCTACTTAACAAGTTCAACGTCGTTGACCAACATTTTTTAATCGTTACCCGAGAGTTTGAATCCCAACTTAATTGGCTAACTCTGAACGATTTTGAAGCCCTCTGTCGTTGTTTAAACGAAGTTCCCGGTTTATTTTTCTACAATGCTGGGACTGCCGCAGGAGCTAGTCAGCCCCATAAACACTTGCAATTGGTCCCACAACAATCGATGGAGTTACCCATCGAAATAGCGATCGAAGCCACTAACTTTATCGACGGCATTGGCCAATCACCACACTTACCCTATGCCCATCGCATTGTTCAACTAAGGTCTGACGATGGAGCTCAACAATGGCTCCAGCACTATCGTCGACTCCTCCATAACTTAGATATTGACGATCCCACCGAACAATGGCACGGCTGCCAGCGCGAGGCTTATAACCTGTTAGGTACACGCAACTGGTTAATGGCAGTGCCACGACACCAAGATGATTACCTTGGCATTTCAGTTAACTCTCTGGGGTTTGCTGGTTCGCTCTTAGTCAAAAACCAAGAACAATTACATCAACTTAAGGAGATCGGTCCCATGGCATTGCTAAAGGAAGTTGGCAATGCAATTATTTAGCATCGAGGCATTGTATGCGATGCCTTAACTAACCAAAACCTAAACCAAGGCCGAAATATCCTCACCACATTCGTCAGCCAAAAAGCACAAAGCCCGAAAGCGTAGCCCCACTACCTGGTCATACAAGGGATTTAGCTTGCACATGGGTGGAATGTGAGCAACTGTACGACCGAACAAGACAACATCACGTTCAAACGGACATTGAGAAGGCACGAACCGAGCAATACGACGAGCGAGTTTAGGATCCTTAACTTCTAGAGCATCAATCCAACGTCTAACAGACTGTAACGGTTGGAACTTAGCCCCATGAAACACATGATTCTTCAGAAATGCAGTGGCAGAAGACATGATTTAGATAATAAAGACGTAGTTTTTCAGGAAAACAGATTATTGAGTAGCGCTAACTGTTTAAACAAGGACTTATAGAGGTTGAGAAGGGAGATGTAAATCCTCTCTACGTTACGCAATTAAAGTTGTGGCTAGGTAAAGCGGATAATAACCCTGACGAAAGTTTTCTAAAAGTCTAATAAAGATAAAAACTATAAAAAAAGTAAATTTAAGCCAATTTCTTATTCCAGATAGATGCTAGGAGATAGAGCTCATTTTGTGTGTTACAAGCGAGACATTTTCTGTGACCTGATGCAAGATACGCATTTATTACTCAGTTTTCCGGATATTCGTAAGAACTCGGATAAAGTCTACAAATTTGACCGATATATATAGTAGAAAACTAAGTAACAGAACAGCTCTAGATTCATGTTGCCCTAATTTCTAAAAATATTGCCTACGCAACTGATGTAAAAATAATCACTTTTGTCAGCAATCATGCTGTGAAGCCATCAGTAAAGTCTCGGCATCTTGCTGATAGTTATCTCCGTAAGTACACCCTAATGATGGGCCGCCATCATTAGGGCTAATATTTTTTGTTCTTTGTTGAATAAACTCAATAAAAGTTGATGACCGCAGGCGAAATCTTCTATTGGTATCGGGATCGCCCGTATCATCTCATTTGACAAGTAAGACACATCCACTTCAACCATAGGGCGGTCCTAAGGATCGGTTATCCCGAATTAAGTAACCCCGTGTCGTGATATACGCTTAGTTAGCACTCTGACTCAGAGAGTGCTAAGGTCTTTCATTGCAGAGCTAAACGAGCTGACTATGGCGAAACTGGTAGTATTTGATGAAAAGTCCCGCCAGGCTTTAGAGCAAGGCGTCAATGCCCTGGCCGATGCGGTTAAAATCACCCTGGGCCCTAAGGGACGTAATGTCGTTCTTGAAAAGAAATTCGGCGCACCTCAGATTGTTAACGATGGCATTACCATTGCTAAGGAAATTGAACTATCTGATCCCTATGAAAACACTGGAGCAAGGTTAATCCAGGAAGTTGCTTCCAAGACAAAAGATCTAGCGGGTGATGGTACCACTACAGCAACTGTACTGGCTCAGGCAATTATCCGTGAAGGCTTGAAAAACGTAGCTGCTGGCGCTAACCCCGTTAGTCTGCGGCGAGGTATTGAAAAAGCCGTTGCTAAACTAGTCGATGAAATTGCAACTGCCGCTAAACCAGTAGAAGGCAAGGAAATCGCCCAGGTAGCCACAGTATCTGCCGGGAGTGACGAAGCCATTGGCAATATGATTGCCGAAGCCATGGATAAAGTGACTAAAGATGGCGTGATTACCGTTGAGGAATCTAAATCTCTTAATACTGAACTGGATGTAGTGGAAGGGATGCAGATTGACCGCGGTTATATATCGCCTTATTTCGTTACCGATCAAGAGCGCATGATCGCCAACATGGACGGCGCACTGGTCTTGATTACGGACAAAAAGATTAGCTCTATGCAGGATCTGGTGGGCGTTCTTGAAAATATTGCCCGCTCTGGTAAACCCTTAGTTATCATCGCTGAAGATGTTGACGGTGAAGCCCTAGCCACGTTGGTGGTTAACAAGGCGCGTGGTGTATTGAATGTGGCAGCTGTTAAAGCTCCTGGTTTTGGCGATCGCCGTAAAGCGATGCTTCAGGACATTGCCGCATTGACAGGGGGTCAGGTCATTTCTGAGGAAGTTGGTCTCAGCTTAGAAATGGCAACTGTTGAAATGCTGGGGAATGCCGATAAAATTACTATCACTAAGGACACCACTACAATTGTGTCTGAAAATGGTAATAAGGCTGATATTGACCAGCGCGTGGGTCAGATTCGCAAACAGTTGGAAGAAACTGACTCTGAGTATGATAAGGAAAAATTATCTGAGCGCTTGGCTAAATTAGCTGGGGGTGTTGCGGTAATTAAAGTAGGTGCCGCGACTGAAACTGAGCTTAAGGACCGCAAACTTCGCATTGAAGATGCCCTAAGCGCTACTAAAGCGGCTGTAGACGAAGGGATTGTGCCTGGGGGTGGCATTACTCTATTGCATTTGGCCCAAAAGCTGGATGATGTTAAGTCTACCCTTGCCCCTGAAGAGCAAACGGGTGTAGACATTGTCATGCGCGCTGTAGAAGCCCCTCTGCGTCAGATTGCTGACAATGCTGGCGATGAAGGCAGCGTCGTAGTTGAAAAGGTGCGGGCGTTGTCATTTAACGAAGGCTATAACGCTCTAACCGGTGCCTATGAGGACCTGATGGCCAGCGGTATTGTGGATCCTGCTAAAGTGGTTCGTTCTGCCTTGCAGGATGCAGCATCTGTTGCCGGTATGGTCTTAACCACTGAAGCATTGGTGGTTGAGAAGCCTGAACCTGAATCTGCCGCTGGTGGCGACATGGGCGGCATGGGCGGCATGGGCGGCATGGGCGGCATGGGCGGCATGGGCGGCATGGGCATGCCCGGCATGATGTAAGAAAGGTGATGGGCAGTAATGAGAAGTGAGTGGGGTAAGCTCTACAACTGCTTATGCTGGCCCTGATAAAAAGCCTTTAATAAGCACCGTCTAACTCCAAATAGCAAAAAAGGGGCGTGGTCACTTGGCTACGCTCCTTTTTATTAATCCGTTTTCACGACTCACCAGCGCAGCGCACTTACTAAGATTTAACGGATGGATTGACGTCAGGATATAGATTGGCGATACTTTGTATAGTACATATTTACTTGATCAATAATTCGAATGGTGAATCAAGTGTCTAACCTAGCCAAGGTAAATGAGGCGGAACTTAGCCAGCGGATTTTAGAGATGGCTAAGGCGGGGGTTTACCGAGAATCATTGTTCGACGCATTTAGTGGGGTAGCCAGTAAGCGTCAGGTGAGGGCTGCGATCGCAACCGCCAAACAGTTCGGACTACGCTCTAATCCGTCCCTCCGCGATACGGACCTGGGCACCTATTACCACATTGACCCCAAGCAATATGAAAGTTTTCAAACATTGCTAGAGTCGGCCATTTCGCCAATATCCACCGATGATGTGGCCACCCGTTTACGAAAACTGACGGAAGCGGTGCAGATTTTAGTAAGGGTATCGGGGGGTGTAGCGATCGCACTATTGATCGGAGGGAGTCTCTGTGTACTGAATGGAAAACTAACGCTGGCAGCAACTATCTGGAGCGCATCCCTGGCCGTCAGCCTAGTATGGATGCTGCAAAAGCTACTAGTTGGATCCCTACTGGAGGGATAACAAAGCCAGCCCTTTATCGGGAGAAATTAAACGTCTATCACAATGATGCCAATGTTGCGCTGAAACGCAGAAGAAGACAAAAGAGAACGGCAAAAAGAAACAGCAACATCAAATTATTCAAAAAATAAAATCAGTCAGGCGTTCTCTCTTTGAAATGACTTGATTTATTAGCGTAAACAAACAGAAGACCATTGAGCTTCAAGAAAAATTCAATATTCTTCATCTTTCATCTGTTCACCCAATCATCACACCATTGCTAATCAGGGTATGTGGAATTGGAAAACAAATCGTACATTTCAGTAAGTTGACATTTCATGAGTCAACAGATTAAATAGAATCTAGTGCAACTCAAATAATCTTTATCTTTTAGAGAAATTAGGTAAAGTAAAAAGATAAGGGTGATTTACCAAGTTACGAATCAATTAATGCTTGTGACTGCTAGAGTTTAGGTTCGTTTTTAATGTTCTCCTGTATAGGCTAGTTGGGTTTCATCAACATCACGCCCTTTCTAGAGTAATTTATGAAGTTAAGAACATTTTTAACGACATTGTTGCAAGCCAAAAAACAGTGAGTCTTTTGCTTGTGCGTTTACATAGGGCTTTTAAGTCCTCTCTTAAACGTCAGTTATAAATTTTAAAGGCCTTTTGCTACGAGCCAATAACATTGGCTAGGTGATGTAGCAGAATCTAGTGTGTTTCTTACGAAGAATAGGCGTCGACATTACAACAATGTGGCCAAATTTAGAATTTTGCCATTAATTCCCTGTCAGACAACCGAAACCTTGGCTATATGTGGAGCCACCATTTTGATCTACAGGAAAAACTTAACGTTTCAAACCTTGAGCTAACAAGACATTGATTGTTAAGCCAATCAATATTGCCTCTAATTAGGCAAAGAAGAACAATTGATGTTCCCATAAGCTCTAAGAGACAACTATCTAACCATACGCAACAAGCGCGTCTATTAATTGACATGGCGCAAGATTGTGGTGGGTTCTCAAACCACCATCAATTTTGTATAGAGCTGTTGTATCAGCATCCAGAACGGTGTCATATAACAAACCGCTGAATACATCAATTTGCACGGCACATAGCTATGGATAGTTAAAGCCTTTAGTCATAAACATTGTTGCGAACTATAGGCGAAAAGCGATGAATGCCGGGGTATTGTCCTGGCAATACCTCCCATAAAACGCAACTCGGCGAGTCACAGACAAGGGGCATCTCTGTTGTTCGAAGACATTCAAAATTACGGAGCCACTACACATGGATATGAACACAATGCATGGGGATATGAACCATGGAAACGACACTGCCGAAATGCAAGGGCACGCAGCTTTAATGGATTTGGTCCCCGAATCTCAAGCTACCCATATTGCTATCAAAAATGGCTCATGGTTTGATGCCAGCACCTGGAAAAACGGCAACATTCCAGATGATGGTGCCCATGTCATGATTGGAGAAGGTGTCAACGTTCGTTACGACGGAGAAAGCGACGCTCGCCTCAAAACTGTTCGCCTCGATGGCACTCTGACCTTCGCCCACAATCGAAACACCAAAATGGTGGTTGATACTTTTGTGGAAACCGATCAAGGCACTCTCAACATCGGCACTGAAGAAAATCCCATTCAGGCAACCAAAACAGCCCAGATTATCATCGCTAACGAAGGCAAGATCGATACCAATTGGGATCCGACTCAACTGAGTCGGGGGCTTATTACCCACGGTAAAGTCAGAATCTATGGAGCTGAAAAAACTGACTTCATCGCCCTGACCCAAGATGCTAAAGCCGGTGATAGTGAACTCATTCTTAAAGGCAATCCCATAGGCTGGGCAGTGGGTGACAAACTTGTGCTAGGTGGCACAAATTATGGTTGGAATGGAACCGACAATGACAACAGTCGCTTTCAAGATGAAGTATTGACCATTACTGAAATTAACGGTAACCGAGTTCAGTTCACCAACGACAACATTACCCAGGGAGACAATACTGTCCTACGGTTTGACCATGTACGGCCTGACATTGAAGAAAAAGATCAGTTACAGCTCTATGTGGCTAACACTAGCCGTAACGTAGTGATTGAGAGCGAAGATGGCGCTGACACACCTACCCTGCAAAGGGGACACGTGATGTTTATGCACAATCCTGATATAGAGGTTCACAATGCCGGTTTTTACAATTTGGGTCGCTCCGATAAAACCAAATTGGTCGATGATATTGGACAAAACGTAGATGGAACAAAAGGTTCCGGCACTAATGTCCGCGGTCGTTACGCTCTACACGTACATCGCGCGGGGGGCGACGATATTAATGGTCAAGCTGCCATTCTACAAGGCAATGCAGTTGTTGGTTCCCCAGGTTGGGGCATTGTGCACCACGATAGTCACGCAATCATCGAAGACAATGTCGTCTTTGATGTCGTTGGCACTGGCATAGCCGCTGAATCAGGGACTGAACTCGGTCGCTGGGAGAATAACATTACCATCAAAACGACTGGTG
>JAHQVZ010000176.1 GCA_019634055.1 Leptolyngbyaceae cyanobacterium MAG.088 | reverse complement strand
CTCTGGACCTTAAGACAAAGCTAGGCTATGGCGTTGGTGAAATTAGTAAAGAGATTCCCGGCAGTATTCTGGTTTTCTTTTTACTCTTCTTTTTTACTGTTGTAGTAGGTCTGTCGCCTGGGGTAGCGGGAAGCGTATTACTGGTTGGCAAAGTGTGGGATGCTGTTAATGATCCATTGGTGGGCTGGCTTAGCGATCGCACCCAATCGCGATGGGGCAGGCGGTTTCCCTGGATGCTTTGGGGGGCAGTGCCCTTGGGCATCAGTTTTTGGATGCTCTGGTTGACACCGCCATTAGCCAGCCAGTGGCAGCTGTTTACTTACTATACATTTGTACTCTTCCTATTCTATGCGTCGCTGACCGTCGTTGCGATCCCCCATTCCACCCTGGCGGCTGAACTAACGCAAACCTATGATGAGCGGACCCAGTTGGCTAGCTTTAAGTCAGCTTTTAGTATTGGTAGCGCTATTCTCGGTCTGATCCTTGCTCAGATTATCTTTGCAATGGTAAGCGATGTGGGGCAGCGTTATGCATTGCTGGGGGGCATCTGTGGAGTCATTGTAATTGTGGCTGTATTAGGGTGTGTTTGGGGAACATACCATCGCTTTTGGCAACTTCAGGGCGTCAGGACCGAGTCGGTAAGCGCTCAACCGATTGTTCAACAGGTAATCGATATCTTAAAATTACGCCCTTTTCTTTATCTTATGGGGGTGTATTTCTGTTCCTGGGTGGGGTTACAGGCAACTGCAGCGATTTTGCCCTATTTTGTGATCAACTGCATGGAGCTATCGGATCAGCACTTTACTCAGATGATCTTGGGGGTTCAGGGTACAGCGTTGTTCATGATGTTTTTTTGGAGCCCCATTGGTCAACGCATTGGTAAGCGTGCTGTCTATTGCTGGGGGATTCCATTAACGATAGCGGCTTTGATGGGGCTGTTTTTTCTACAGCCCGGACAGACTGGCTTGATGTATGGGTTGGGGGTCTTGGCGGGAATGGGGCTGTCTACGGCCTACTTGGTACCCTGGTCAATGTTGCCGGATGTGCTGGATCTCGATGAGCTGCAGACGGGACAACGGAGAGAAGGTATTTTTTGTGGTCTGATGATTCAACTGCAAAAGCTGGGTACTGCTATAGCGGTTTTTATCGTAGGCAAAGTATTAGAAGGGTCAGGATATATTTCTCAAGGTAATGGTGAGCTAGCGATTACTCAACCGGATAGTGCGTTGGTGGCAATTCGTTGGATATTGGGGCCTTTACCTGCAATTGTTTTACTGACGGGGATTTGTTGTGCTGCGATTTATCCGATTACGCGTCATCGTCATGATGAGATTTTGTTAAATTTAAACGCATCTCGGGACGTGTGAGTTCTGTGCTGGAAGCAGCAAATCACAGCAAAAAATGCGGTGATTGTAGCGCCTAGTCACCGCAAGAAGAGCAAGGGCTGGTTTCAAATGTTAGAGTGCTCTGATTTTGATTGCCGCTAAAGTCGGCAGCGGTAACTTGAATAAGTGTGGTACCCACTTGTAGCTCAATGGGTACCCGATAGAGAAATCTGCGGGGCAGCTCGGGCTCAAATTGATGGGCCAGTATACTGCCATCCGTTAGGGTAATCGGCTCCGAGCGATATATCGCTGTTGCCTCACTGATAAAATCTCCTGGTATTGGCAACTGATCAAAAAGTCGTTGCCAGAGGGTTGTCTCCTCCCCCGACTGTGATGTTACCTCTAGACGATAGATGGATTGATCAATGGTCGATGGCGGAATTGCATCCACAACATCGACCACCAGCTCATAGTCCCCTGAGGATGGATTCTCTACCACATTGCCCTGGTCATTAACCAGATAGAGTCCACGAATGGTAGGTGCGATCTCATCGTCAATTTCTGGCAAAAACTGGCGAGGGTTCACGTAGTATCCCTCAGGGTCAAGCACATTGAGGTGGAGATGAGGTAAGGTATTCACCACTGTGGCATCAAAAACTTCCCCCAGAAATGTGCCAGCTTCCACATCCTCACCGGTTTGGGCAAGCTGGCGGACAGAGTCTGGAATAGTGGTTTCATCAATGTGATGAAGTTCCCAACGGTACCCTGTCTCCGTTTGGATGGAGACTTCATAGGTGTAGGGCGTATTCGCTCGGGGATAATAGTTTTGCATGGCCACCTTGCCTGAAACTGGCGCATAAATCGCTGTACCAGCATCGGCTAACAAGTCTAAGCCATGGTGAAAACCGATGGTAGATGGGCCATAGAATTGGGGTGTCGAAAGGGTGTTCATCACAGTGATCTCCCCGCGGAGTGGTAGAACGGTTTCCGCTAAAGCGGCACTATGACTTATGAAAACTCCAACCAAGGGAGCTAACCATTGGGCGACAAGCTTCATCGGTGCTAATTACTTATCAGAGAGTTTATGTATTATAGAATATATAAACGAACCTGACTGCAGCGTAATGAACAAAATCAGAGGGCTCTGGTTATAACTGATGGGTTGATCACGGACCCTTACCGTCAAGACAGTCCAGATCAGTATCCGTTTTATCAGATCATACCAACGCTTTCTTTAAATTGAACATCATCATTTCTCTCATCAATTTTTGCTTGATATAGAGCAGCTTCTGCGTATTCGATCAATTTTTCTGGAGTACTCTCTTCATCGGGAAGAATTGAACAGTAGCCAACGCTCAACGTGACAGGAGTATTGTCTTTTCCTGGATGTGGAATAGCCATGGAAAAAATCCTTGCCCTAAGGGTTTCAGCTAAAAAGAAGGCATCCTTCGCATCTCCATAAGTAATCACAGCAAACTTTTCTTTGCCGTATCTACATACAATATCTGATGAGCGTCTGCATAGGTCTGATACTGATTGTGCAATTTGAATAAGGCATTGGTCACCCGCAGCATGCCCGAGTAGCTGATTATATTGTTTGAAGCCATCTATATCCCACATAATGAGTGAAATATGATGGTTTTCTCGTATTGCAAGATTCATTAAAAAACTGAGCTGAGCATCAAACTCCCTGTGATTTTTAAGGCCAGTTAACTTATCAACTGTCGCTTTTTCATAGAGTTCAGCACTGGACAGTTCTGGTTCAATAATGCCGACTAATAGCTGAACATTTCCTGAGCCATCTTTCAGCAAAGGTCTTACACGACTTGAAAAAGATAGTGTCTCTCCAATTACCGAGTTATAGTAACAAAAACAGTTGTGATACTCGTCAATAACGCCTCTTTTTAATTGCTCATATTCATCAAAAGCCTGTTTTGCTCTGACTGAATCGCTTACACCGATATGATTATTGTGATTTCCGGGGATTGGACAGGTTTCGCTTACAGCATGCTGAATAATATTAGGATCCAAGGAGAAGGTTTCACACATTTCTCGATTGCAATAGAAAACATTGGGATCGTCTTCGAGATCAATGATCCACCATGACAACTTGGAAAAGTTGAGGGTTTTCTCACATAGCTGATAATAGTCTTCTATCCGTTTATTTGAGAACATAAAAAAATGGGTGAATATATCTAATGATCTTGTTAAAGGCTATATTCTGAGTGAAGCTTGCTAGAGCCTTAATCTCAAGATAAATTGTTCTAGCAATTGGCTATGCCAGAATTTAGCAATAATTTTCTATATGAGGGGCATTAGAAATGCCTTGTGGCTTAGCAATTTTTCTTGCTGTTTTTCGAAACTGTTCTTTAAGACAGTAAATAAGCGCAAGGCATGGCAATGCTTTTCTATCTACCCATAGAAAAGCGACCAGACGTCTATTTCCCTCCATAGAAATTGAAGAACCCCAATGTCAACTTTGTGTTTAGGATGCCCATGGATTTCTAGACTTTAATAAAAGTAAATAACCTTTATGCATGGCTCAATGTGTAATCCTGCAGGCTAACCGATTGAGCCGACCTGAATAAAACAGTCCACCCTACAAAATCCTGAATATTCTGTAATGCGATATCCGTGCCACAATTCTAAATTGATGGCCATAGCTTGTTTTAATTCTAATGAAACCATCAGATTTCGCAGACTCCGACGATCGACAGCCGGTATTTCAGGTAGATGCTTTTACCGATAAACCCTTTGCCGGTAACCCAGCGGCAGTTTGTGTCAGCACCACACCACTAGATGACGCGCTGATGCAGCAGATTGCAGCCGAGATGAATCTATCAGAGACGGCTTTTCTCTATCCCTTAGAGGGGGACGGCGACCCCTTAGAAGGGGACGGTAACTACAGTCTGCGCTGGTTTACCCCTGCTGCCGAAATTGCTCTGTGTGGCCATGCTACCCTGGCCAGTGCCCATATTCTCTGGACCGAAGGCTATCTGTCAAAGGAGATTACTGCCCGTTTTCAGACCCAGAGTGGTGAACTGTTGGCCTCTTGCCATGGAGATCTGATCCAGATGGACTTTCCGGCTCAGCCTGTCCATGATGCGCCGATTTCTCCAGGGATGGTGGCGGCCATGAACCATGCGGATATTGTCCATGGATCGCGGAATGATGTGAATTATTTGGTGGAGTTGCGATCGCACCAGGCTGTCGCCAACCTGACTCCAGATCTCGATAAAATTGCCAAACTGCCTTATCAGGGGGTCATTGTTACCAGTGCAGGTGAGGCTCCCTATGATTTTATCTCTCGCTACTTTGTCCCAGCCATGGGTATTCCGGAAGATCCGGTAACGGGTTCTTCCCATTGTTCTTTAGGCCCTTACTGGCAAGCCAAGTTGGGCAAAGACAAAATGTTAGCCTACCAGGCCTCAGCTCGTGGTGGAGAGCTGCATATAGAATGTACGCCTGAGAGAATTTTGATCAGTGGTCAGGCAGTGACAGTCATGCAGGGAGAATTGTTTTTGGCACAATTTGGGCGGTTATGAATAGAGAAAAAATTAAAGCCGTTATTTTCAAGGCTTTGATTAAAGTGTTGGTTAGAGCCAAAACCGGTTGCTTGGGGTCCCTTCGAGTTCCCTGGCCGGAAATAACTAAGCTCTCCCATATAGGCATAATGGGGTTTCCCATGACTAGGGCGGAAACCGCCGCCCTAGAACCCACGGACTGGAGGATTACGGTTGATTGCGACATGGG
>JAHQVZ010000175.1 GCA_019634055.1 Leptolyngbyaceae cyanobacterium MAG.088 | reverse complement strand
CATTGTCACCGTGGCAGATGATGGTGGCTCTTCGGGGCGACTGCGACGGGAAATGGGGGGGCTGCCGCCAGGGGATATTCGTAACTGTCTAGCGGCTTTAGCAGATCAAGAAAAGCTTGTCACCGAATTATTTCAGTATCGATTTAGTAGCGGCAGCGGCCTTAGCGGCCATAGCTTTGGCAATTTATTTTTGGCAGCTATGAACGAGGTGACGGGCGATTGGGAAAAAGCCATTGCCGCTAGCTCTCAAGTATTGGCCGTGCGCGGCGAAGTGCTGCCATCCACCCTTAGCGATGTCAAACTGTGGGCTGAGCTTAGCGATGGCCGCCGGATTGAAGGGGAGTCAAACATTACCAAGGCCCGAGGGCGGATTATTAATATTGGCTGTACCCCCGTTGCCCCACCGGCTCTGCCCAAAGCGCTTGATGCCATTAAGGAGGCTGACTATATCATCATGGGGCCTGGCAGCCTCTACACCAGCATTGTGCCCAACTTGCTAGTGCCAGATATTGCCGATGCGATCGCAGCTGCCCATGTACCGCGCATCTACGTCTGCAACATCATGACAGAGCCAGGTGAAACAGATGACTACAGCGTATCTGAACATATACGAGCAATTGACCGTGCCTGCGATCGACGCCTATTTGATGCTGTCCTGGTACAAAAGCGTTCACCCTCAGCAGCAGCCTTAGATCGCTATCGCCAGGAAGGCGCAGAACGTGTGGTATTTGATCGAGATGCCGTCATTGCCTCAGGACGAAGGATTGTGATCGCCAATGTCATGCATGAAACCGAAAAAGGCACCATCCGCCATGACCCACCCAAACTAGCCAAGGTACTCATGCGCTGGCACTCCAGAGTGTATTGAAATCGCGTTACAGGGGCGTTGCATGCAACGCCCCTACGAAGCAAAAAAACGTTTTGACACCCAGCTAATGACTCCGCTGGCAATGGCTCCTGCCATCAGGATACCGATTGAGGGTGTGAAAACAGGGTCCCAAAGGCTATACCACAGATCAAAGCCAAGGTTAATATCGGCGGCTTTACCCAATACAGCCAATACAAACCAACCAAAACTAAATAAAACAAAGAAAAGATTGATGGTTAGCGCTATGTTTAGCCAGTTAATTAAACGGTCTTTCATGCAAGCGATAAAGAATGATCAACGGTTAGGAGACTGCACAAAAATAAAGTTTCAGATAAAGGCGGGCAGTAGGCCATAAGACACTACGGTCAGGCTCAAATAACTTAGACACAGAAAAATTTCCTAAAGCCATTATCCCGAATCTAAGGCTACTTAATCAACGGTTAAAATCGCTGATTTTATAACCGCCAAGACCATGAATAACTCATGTATGGTTCACTCGCCGATGAGGCAAGGATGGGGCAGTTTATCTGATTCTCGATACTTAGCCCACATAATTGACTCATCAGATTCCCTTTTTAATATGAAAGATGAGATGAATTAACAATAGTTAACAATTAAACATAGAGTCTCAAAACTCTTTGATGGATGTCTTAAAAAAGGCTTATTTTCAACATTGATGGATGCCTTAAAAAAGGCTTATTTTTAACAAATTATTCATAGCTATAACCCTAATCAAACACATGCTTATTCCATGGAACACCCATAAAAAAGTATGGTTAACCTGATCAGGTTAACCATACTGTAAAAGTTGAGTTTTACCGATTGCCAATGACAGACAAAAGGGGTCAAACCCCTTATACAGCATCAACATCCAAACCTTGAGATGCCTTTAAATTGTCAGGATCAACGTAGTGACAAACAGACTCATCAATACAAATTAAGGCCCATCCAGACTTTTCAATACCCATCAATTCATAGGGGCCATCTTGAACAAAAAAACCTTTATGATTTCTGGTTTCAGGCTTAATCTCTACAGCACGTTTATCCATTTTTTAAGGCTCCTTGCAACGGGGTGAGTTCCAAATAAACAGGAAAACTTATTGGAATCTTTTCTTAAGCTTATCAGTTCCTTTTTATTCCGAGCGTTAAGTTATCTGACCAAGAAAAATTACAAAAAAAACGCGGGGATCATTGCCCCGCAAACCTTACAGAAAGCTAAAGAAAGCTCTATTGCCGTCAATGGTTAAGGCCCCATTAATACCCCGTTTACTTAAGGCGATTTACAAATATTCACTAATTTTTGTAAATCGCCTTACCCTGAAATCGAAATAAGCAGTTCAGGCTCAGATGCCCACAACATAAGGATTTCAGCTATTAAAAATCCAGTTTTCTACCTTTTTAAGGCTTTTCCAATCAGGTTTTCTGGTTAATCCTTCTTTAAAATTCTGCCGAATGTCATCCTGTACTTCCTCTACAGACATAACGAGTTGGCTGGCTAATTCAATATGTTCGCGCACCCCTTTGCGACCACTTTCGAGGATGGCAATGGCGATATTGATATGGGCTTGGGGATCTTGGGGAGTCAGCTTGATGGCTTTCTGAGCTGCTTTATAGGCAGCATTAGGCTTCTCTGCCAATAGATAGAGCCATGATAAGCAGGTATAGATAGCACTATTTTTAGGAGCCTGGGCGCTTAACTCCTTAAATGTAGGGATCAGAGTATCGACACTTTCACCGTCCTGGTAGCGGTTCAGGCCAGCTTCAAAAAGTTCGTCAATGGTTTGGCTCATGGGAAGTCTTTGTCAAAAACTTTCCCATTCTAAACCTTTGGCTTAAGGATTTCGTATGCCATCTGTCAGGTTAGTCCATGCAGTTGATACCCTAAAAGCCTTAAGTTTCAACAGCTAACCTGACGAGCAACTATCTTATTGTTGGTCTTCGATGCTTAGGCACTAAAGGATTTACCGCAGCCACAAGTTTGGTCTGCATTGGGATTGGTAAATTGAAAACCACCACCAATTAACGCATCGCTATAGTCAAGCACAAGTCCATAGAGGTAAAGCATGCTCTTCTTGTCACAGATAACTTTGAAGCCTTCGTAATCAAAAACTTCGTCATGTTCACCAATATTGCCAAAGGTTTCAAAGTCCATCATGTAAGACATGCCAGAACAGCCTCCCTGGCGTACCCCTACACGCAAACACAGGTCAGAGCCTTGTTTTTCTTTAAGGGCAAGCACATGGTTTAGGGCCGATTCGGTCATCATAATGCCCTGTTGCGATTGGGTAGCTTGGGTCATGGGTTTGTCTATTTGCTTAAGGTTACTGACGTGCGCTTAGTCTAGTTTAGCTTAGGCATTAGTAGAGAATGTTTTTAACTTTAATAGTTGTTATTGACTATCGCCATATACCATGCTTCTCTGCGATAGTTGAACAAATCTATCGGGTCGTAGCAAACGGGTTGATTCTTTTCCACAATAGAGTCTGTTCATATCCCTATATTTATGCCCCCACTGAGTCCATTTACCCGCCGTCGTATTCAAAAGCTTCCCCAAACAAGTAGCGTTTGGGAAGGTGGGCGCTGTTCCATGCCTGAAACAGACGATGAACGTGACTGTATTTTGTGGATTGATGGTCATCAGGGCTATGTGCGCAGTGTAGATATGGTGTCTGCCGAAAGCGGTTACGAAGCGGTAGCCCGCAGTTTATTACAAGCGATTGAACATCCCCAAGGGCCAGCTGAGCCCTGTCGTCCCCGCAGAGTGATAGTAGGTGATCGGGAATTGCAATTTTTCTTAAGGGGGGTACTGCAAGACCTGGATATCGATGTGGCCTATGGAGCTAAATTACCTTGGTTAGATGAGATTTTTGATCATTTAATTTCCCAACTGGGGGTGCAGTCGTCATCTTTGCCTGAAACCTACAGAGAGCGTCTTTGTCAAAAAGCCTTGGCCCTTTGGCATCAGGCTCCCTGGTATCGCCTTTGTGAGCAGGAGTTATTGGCGGTTGAGGTAAACCGTTGGGATACAAATACGCTCTATGTGTCTATTTTAGGAATGGCAGATGTGGACTATGGGCTATTGCTTTATCGCAGCCTAGATTCGTTATTGCAATTTCGGGAGCGCGTTCTGAATTGCGATAGTGATGGTTTGTCAGATCGTATGTCTGCTCAAGTTTTGCAACAAGTTTTTCTCAGTCAGGATTGCTTTTTTCTGAATTATGCAGTGACGCATCCACGTCAGGCAGAGCCTGATGATTATGAATTTGGGAGCATTCATCCCCTTGAGGGTATGCGAAATGAACTGGATGAAGATGAAGCGGCAACATTGATTGTCACATTGGATGCCCTGCAACGGTTTTTTCAGAAAGCGCCCGACCCGCTCAATGTATTAGAGCCTATTAAAAAAACGTTACGGGTACCTAACCCGATGGAGGGAGTTAGTCCAAAGCAGTGCACTGTAAAAGTGATGTCATTACCAGAGGTCTCTACCAACTTGCTAGGAGAGACTGAACAGATATTAGATTTGGGTGAAGACATTGTTGATGAGCCTGTGCTGCAGGATGATCTAATCCCTGATGGGGCCCTCATTTTGCTCACTAAGGTATCGCCTGAGCGTCTAACACAACTGCAAGCATCGAAAGCTCGCTATCAGGCGATGCCTAAGGATAAATCTAGGACCAATAAGGCTGCCTGGCCTGTAGTGATTATTCAAACTTCACGGCCTAAAGCGATGGCGTTGGTAGAGCACATTGAGTTGATAGGGGGGATTAAGGCAATGTGCTTTAATCCTGGTCACGATCCGTTTAAACAACTCACCTTTCAACTGGGTGTTTGGCAAGCGGGTGATAGTAGCTTGCATTTATTTCATGAATACAACGTTAGCGATCATTACCATTGCGAAGCCCTTGAGAAATGGCATAAACAGCAACTTAAAAGTCACGGTTGCTGTGGAATTATGATCGCTGCAGGTGCCACTGGTCAGAATCGAGGAAATCCTCAACCGAAAGATATTGTGGCTTTTTTAGAGGTAACGTTTTGCCAGCCTGAGATGCTCAATCTGGATCCTTTGGTTTTGAGTTATGCCCTTGACTAAGCAGTAGGCTGAGCACTGCTTACTGCTTAGTGATTGGTCAGTGGTGAATCGAACCTGATAGACGCTTCGGATTACTCATGATCCCAATGGAAGGCTGCTAGAAAAAATAAGCTGACGGACATGATACTTCCCGTCAGCAAAAACTGGTGTAGGGGCAACAGAGTCAAACTGGGGATAGTAAAGGCATGGACCACTCCCAGGAGTATTAGCGCGGGAGCTTTGATGCCAATGCCTGTTAAGCCGTAACCAATGGCACTGATAGCCAACCAAAGAGCACACAGGTGACGCAAGATAAGTCCTGAACCTTGCCAGATGCCATAGTCGGTGACGCAAAGCCCGGTGATGACTAAAAGGGTCCAGCCATACAAAATCCAATGTTGCTTGCGAGTGGTAACCCAAAACCAGGTTAGTTTGCCAGATATTGAGACAATGAGGCAGGACAATACTGACCATAGGATTGCCTGGGTATGCCAATCTAGAAAACTAAATTGCGCAACTGAAAAGATTATGGCAGTTGCCACTCCCCAAGCCATTAGAGCCTGGTCTAGTCGGGTCAGATAGGTGGAAATAAATGGGTTCTGAGGGTTGCCAAATTGGATTTTTATCACTCCATGGAGGTCTACTGGATCAACCAAGCTCTTTTTGAGCTGAAAAATGGACATTAGTTGTAAAACAGGTTTTAAGAAGCTATTGGGCTTTTTATTATTCTCCTAATTATATACTCGCTTAAACATCAGTTGTTAGCTGTTGTGGTACTCACAGGTGTCTCACCTTTAGGGTTTGCGGTGAGAATTATAATGGCCTCGACAATTGGAAAAATGATGTTGTCTTAGAGCAACGTTTAATGAGCAACGTTCACTTTGAGGTGAGCAATAAGGGGTTTTCTTCTAGACTATGTGCGATCGCATCATAACGCCGTTGCTGATCTTGATAAATAGCATCCCAATGATTTCCGAGCCCCGGTGCATCCCAATGGCCCGTATCTGGATCAATAAATGCCTTAGTTCTGGCCCAGACAATGCGCTCGGGAATTGCCATGGATCGAGCCTGGTAAAGCCAGTCTATATAGCCCCGATCGAGGGCGGCTAGGGGAGCTTGATTTGCCAGATCAATACCGTTGAGCTCTTCGAGTAAAGAGAGTTGAAAAGACTTAGCCTGAGCCTGGTGACGAAGTTCTTTAGTCTGTTTTTGTAGACGATGCAGTTGTTTTCGGTCAGCATCCGCTGGCGAAGCTGCCCCATGTTGATAGGAAAAGCTACCCAAGTTCCAAACACCATTGCCAGGATCCACATGGCCATAGTATGCACCGGTGTACCCACCATCGACTGTACGAGTTCCTTCAGCGCTACCCACAGTTTTGGCAACCAGGGAGTTAGAGTTACCGGCAAAAAGAGCGTTTATGGCATAGCTGGGCGCTGGGTTGACAACTATGGTGCTCAGCGTTTGAGCTGTAGATAGGGGCTGATTCTCAGGCACGAAATTCAGTGCAACAGAATTTTGTGCAACAGCGCTATGGGGCTGTGTTGTTGCCTGTACTGTAGACGGCTGGACAATTTTAAATTCTAAGGCGACGGCATGGGCACTGCTGCACCAGCCAAGGCCAACGGTTAGGCCAGTGACGAGTCTAAGCAGGTGCTTAAAGGCTTTAGTGGGGTTCATTGGCTATGATTGGGTAAGTAATTGTTCAATAAACGTTGGCGAAGGTTCTACTATGGCCCAGGTGCCGTTAGGTTCTCGGCGCAGCATGGCAAATACTAAATGCTGCGCACGACCAATGGGTTGATGCTGATATAGGGCACCAAATTTAGGCTGACTCAAACCACAAAGACGAAAGAGATAGGCGGGTACATCGGCACTAGATACAATTACACAGCTTGTTGCAGTGGGTTCGACGGTGCCATCAAAGGGCATGTGTATGGTGTCGCCGCTTAGATCTAGACTGATGTCGCCTAGGCCGCTACTGACCGCGTAACCGGCAATTTCAGTGCCGATGGATATGGGCCAATTCTGATGCATGTTTAGGGTGCGGGGAACCGGGGTGGCACGACTGCAGCCAAACAGGCTAAGCCCTAGCATCAGGCTCAGATATTTGCAGAGGGTGTGTTTCATGGGTAAAAAAATAAAGGTGCCGATTTAAGGTGGAAGATTTTGGTCAGGTGGGGGCCAGGGGTGGTTTCTTTTTATTGAAAACTAAAGGCAAACCCGGCATATTCATCGCCTTCGTACAGCATGACGAGCCAGGTGTTCGGAGAAAATGCCAGGGGATAGGCCTCACGTTCGGCAGTGATGCCATCTCTGAGTTCAACATTGGGTAATTGACAATAGGGCTCTGCCACAATGTCTTTGACAGATTGTTGGCTGGAGCGCTCAGGCACAGTCAGAATTTGTGCAAGCTGAGCCCTAGAAAGAACAGAAGAAGATTGAACTATGTGCTGACAAGAGTCTTTAGTGTCAGCAGCGGTAGCCTGAAGATGAGAACTTGCATCAAAGAACAAACTAAAAATTGCTAGTCCCCATCCGGCGGCAAAAAAGTATTGATTGCGCCACCATTGGCCTTTATGGGTGGTCAATGGTTTTAGAAAGGGAGAAGCTTGTTTTTTCCTAGCCCGACGGGGGCGTGTGTAGAGCTGTTGAGTCATGGCTTGGTGTGTTGGTTGCGTAGTTACCTACAACTATAGGAGAAAGATTTTCGAATAGGTAGATTTATGTTTGCTTTTTGAATAACACAAAATCCATTCAAATTCTTTATTTGCAATGCTTTCAGGCGTCAATTAAAATCTTTCCCTCAAGCTGTGCAACAACTTTTATCGTGGTGTCTTTGCAGCTATTTTAAGTGCAACAGAATTATCTGTTGCACTTACCTTGCCGGACTTCGATATTGAAGAACATTCAAAAGTAACGCGTTTGCATCCAAATATAGTGTTTCTCAAATGGATTGAATACATCCCACTCACGATTTACAATTCACCACTCACTTACACCCCAAAAATTTATTCATCTCAACCAGAAGCCGCTATAAGACACCACCATTATCCAAGGCAGTAGGCAGTTCGCTATGCTGGGCAATCGAGTATGACGTTAAAAACGGTATAGAATCGTTTATTCAGAATGGTGTTTAGCCAGGGCGTTATCTATTCCTGGTGATTGTCCTAACAGAGTACAAACCTGTTCGTCAGTAACTTGCTCAAAGTTGTTGTACCAAAGGCCAATGGCATATAGATTATTGGGAATAGATAAGCATACTAGTCGATCAACCTGGGATTTCAACTGTTTATAGGCATCCATTGCCGCAATGGGTACGGCAACGATCAGCTGCCTTGGCTGTTGCGATCGCACCCACGTCACTGCGGCCCGCATAGTGGCCCCGGTGGCCAGGCCATCATCCACTAAAATAACAATGCGATCGCAAATAGTAATGGGAGCACGATCACCTCGGTAAGCGTGCTCTCGGCGCTGTAGTTCTTGAAGTTCATGGTCCGTAATGGCTGTTAACGCTTGTTTGGTAATGCCCAGATGATGCAGCGCAAATTTATTCAGCACGCGCACACCATCGGCAGCAATGGCACCAATGGCACTTTCTTTGTTGCCAGGGTTCCCAAGTTTTCTGACCAGACAAATGTCTAAAGGTAGATGAAGCGCGCGGGTAATTTCATAGGCAACGGGCACACCGCCTCGGGGTAACGCCAGCACCAGCACATCGGCACGATTAGCATAGGCTTTGAACTGCAGAGCTAACTGCTGCCCAGCCTCGGTGCGATCGCGAAATCGACTACTCGTCATGTGTTTATCCCCAGTGTGTTACTACACAGGTTAGGAAGCACCCTCATCCTATGGTAGAACAGCAATTTGAGAACTGTACGAGGCGTTTACTATAGTCGACTGCAAAATCCCCCTATGACTTCTTTATTTGTACCCGGTCGCCTTTGTTTGTTGGGTGAGCATAGTGATTGGGCTGGCACCTATCGTCCGGTTAGTCCTAACCTTGAAAAAGGGTATGCCCTGGTGGTAGGCACTAATCAGGGTATGTACGCTCAGATTAAACACCATCCTCAGGATTTAATTTTTCAGGCTACCCTCAACGATGGCCGCCAGTGTGCCCCCATTCGACTGCCCATGCAGCTCACCGCGCTGTTAAAGGAAGCCAGAAAGGGAGAGTTTGCCAGTTACATTGCCGGAACAGCGTATCAAGTACTGACTCGCTATGACGTCAAGGGACTGGACATCGATAACTATCGTACAGATTTGCCTATCCAAAAGGGATTATCGTCCAGTGCCGCTATCTGTGTATTGATTGCGCGGGCGTTTAATCGGCTTTACGATTTACAGCTGACTATTCGAGAAGAAATGGAACTGGCTTATTTAGGTGAAAGGGCTACACCAAGCCAGTGTGGACGAATGGACCAGGTCTGTGCGTTTGGCAATAAGCCCATCTTGATGACCTTTAACGGGGAGCAGGTAGACCTGGAGGTATTGCCTGTAGCGCAACCATTATTTCTAGTGATTGTCGATTTGGGTGGGTATAAAAATACTCAAAAAATCTTAAGTGATTTGAACCGTTGTTATCCAGTTGCTAAAAACCAAATTCAGCAGCAGGTTCAACACTATCTGGGGGCTATCAATGCTAAATTTGTGCAGCAAGCGACTAGGGCTATTCGGCAAGGAGACGCCCAACGGCTAGGAACGTTAATGACCGAGGTTCAAGCTGAATTTGATCGCCATATGGTGCCAGCTTGCCCTGATCAGTTAACGGCCCCTAAGCTCCATCGTTTGCTGACCCATCCAGCCCTGCAGCCGTTTATTTATGGGGGTAAGGGGGTGGGTTCTCAAGGCGATGGTACGGCACAATTAGTGGCTAAAGATCAAGCAAGTCAACTGAATGCGATCGCAATTATTCACCGAGATTTCCCAGAAATGCAAGCATTAAGTTCAACCATTTCTCCCCAGTCAACCGTTAAGAAAGCGGTCATTCCGGCCGCTGGTTTTGGCACGAGAATGTTTCCGGCTACTAAAGTGGTCAAAAAAGAACTCTTGCCAATTATTGACCACGATGGTCGAGCCAAACCCATTATCTTAAAAATTGTAGAAGAGGCCATTGCCGCTGGCATTGAAGAGGTTGGCATCGTAGTCCAGAAAAGCGATTTAGATACATTTCAGACTTTCTTTCAAAAACCCCCTAAACCAGAGCTATTAGCCAAACTCTCCCCAGAAAATCAGCAGTATAGCCAGCATCTTCAAGACCTGGGTGAGCGCATTACGTTTATCATTCAAGAACAGCAAGAAGGGTTTGGCCATGCAGTTTACTGTGCCAAACCCTGGGTTAATGATGAACCTTTTTTACTGTTGTTAGGCGATCATATCTACCAAAGCCAAGACAAACTTTCCTGTGCAGAACAGGTGTTAGCAACATTTTCCCAGACAGATTCCAGCGTTATTGGAGTAACCGTAATGTCTGGCGACATTATTCACAAAGCAGGCTGTGTCACCGGCACTTGGCAGGTGACCAATGCCGTTTTAGACATTACCAAACTGTACGAAAAACCAGATCTAGAGTATGCCAAAACCCATCTCCATGTCCCTGGCATGGCAGAATCAGATTTCCTAGGCGTATTTGGCATGTATGTCCTAAAGTCAGACATTTTTGATGCCCTAGAGACAGAAATAGAGAATAACCTGCGATATCGAGGAGAATTTCAGCTGACAACCTGCTTGGAAAGGGTGCGGGCATCGTCAGGCATGGTGGGCTGTTTAGTAAAGGGACAATATTTTGATGTCGGCATGCCCCAATTTTATCGACAGACGATGTATGACTATGGGATTTCTACATCGTCCTGACTAATATCACCCAGTACCGCAGGGCATCCACAGGGAATGCCCTTACAAGACCATCTATTTGAAATCAAAGCTGAAAAATTCGAAGATCACGTAATTTATTTGATCCTCGATACTTAGGACAGAGAAATTATCAAATTCCATAATCCCCATAGCTATTATTTGAAAACTATGGGGAGTTGAAATCCAGTAAGTTGGAGTTTATTTAATGTCTGTCCCTTAGGCTGATTTTTGACATAGGTAGGGTTGTCGATAGGTGATCAGGAATTGTTCAATCGTACGTAATGCATAGGTACATCCCTGATGGGCTTTAGACGAGAGTTCATTGCCTAAATCACAGGATTCGATGGGTATTTGCAAGAGCCATGCTTGAGGATGCCGATGATAAAGTCGCTGCGTGAGGTTGATCATGGCTCTTGCATCATAGGTATGAGCGGAAAATGCCATGGACGATATATATTTATCGTCAGCAACAATGGGATTAATTTGTACGGTTCGAATACTCTTATGGCTACAAGCATTGACAAACATAACGTAGTTCGTCTTTGCCAACTCAGCACTCAGATCTGGTTCCAGTTGAGTGACTGATAAAGACTTAACTGTGGGCACGTTCCATTCAGCAACGGCTGTCGCCACCCAAGAGCCAACAGCCGCATCGCCACACAATTTATTACCGTAACCAATAATTAAAAAGTCATATTCGAGCACTATTGATGGTTGAGATGATGTCTTTGGTGATGTCTGGGTCAATGGCAGCATAGGACCAGCCTCATATGAGCTCTGCTTCTCATCAAGGCTATTCGATAGATATGAGGATTTTATGAGGTATCACTCATCACAGTTGCTTAGCAGACAAAATCTATGTCGCTAGGCCCAATCGATCTTTAGGCTTAGTAACAATAAATATTTTTTCATCAATATTAATGTCTTTGCGCACCTATAGAACCTGGCAAGTTAGTCAATTAACACAAGATTTGTTTAGGAAGTCTCAAATAATTGGGACTATTGTCAATCGATGATGAGATAAAGTCGATGCACCTGATGCCAATGGATAATGAGATAGGGGTGATGCGCCTGATGTCAATGTGATTTGGTAAAGAGCTCACATCAAAGATGACTATTAGATTCCTGCAAAAGTGGCCAATACTAAACTTTTTAGGTCGTTTGTCGTATGTAATGTTGAGTAAATGGCTTAAAAAAATAAGCTCAATTTAATTTTGGAACCAGGCAAATACTTTTTATACTCACACTTAGCATTGCACGCATTGCTTAATTGTTCACGCAGACGTACGGTCAAGAAAAAGAGATAGCAAATGAACTTGATTCTTTGACGACCATGGGTACTCTATCAACAGTTTCATGTTGAGAAAACTGTTGGGTCTCTTTGTCATACAGCATATAGTAACTGCCAAGCGTGAGTTTTATTGAGCGTTGAACGGTGGTACGTTGCTCTGCCCATAGCGGACTTACGCTATCCCAATCACTTTTGTTCATAACGCGAAAGTCAAAGGAGATTCGGGTTGGCCCCTGTTCATTCATTTTATTGTGGTGACGACAGCGAGCCCCCCAGAACCGTAAAACTTGCCCATTGACCAGAACCATAGGGCGGAAATCTCTCTTGCCGGGTTTAGACTCTAAATGCAGAGTATTGTTAGGGAGGCATTGGGTAAACGGCACCCAAAAGTTAAATTCGACGTCAGGGTGGTTATAGTCTGCATCGCAGTGCAATCCAGGTCGCATCGGATCTCCACCAATATCGGAGGGAATCGCCGTATTGCTCGGTAATTGAATACGAAATGTAGGTTTTGCCTGGACGACCAGTTGATTATCAACAAACTGTGGTGCAATGACTGTTTTGATAAACTCTCGGTAGACGTTTAATAACCTGGGAAGCTTTGGGCTATTGTAATATTTGTTATGAAAATAAAGGTTCTGATCACTGTCGAACGTTAAGACATGTGATGACTTGTTCAGGGTATGAACCTGATCTAAGAGCACCCTAGAACCTTCAAAGTCATCCAACAAAATTTCATGCACCAGGTCAGCAAAATTAAACGTGTTTACATCATAGGAAAAGAGATATTCTTTAGTTAGTTCGAATTGCTTCATGGCATGCAATTACCTTTCCCTAGACTGGCAGATCTAAATTTAGTCTAATGCCAGTGATTATGGGTGACATCGTTGTTATTAATGATTAATACTACTATTCTCAGCCTGGCCAACGTAGTAGAACAACTTCTTCTCTAAGATCGACTTCAGTTTTTGAGGCGCGTCTGGTTCGGAAAAGGTCTATATCAATCAGCTCATACCCAAGATCTTGAGCAATCTGTGCCAATAGAGACCCAGTAGGAATATGTACCTGTAGATAGGATGCTTGTTCGCCAACAACATAGGCAAGCTGAGCATTAGGACGAAGGAGCGATCTCAAATTTGCCAAGTGGCGGGCCATACCACCAAAGTACAGCTTAGTCGCCCGGGCATATAGCCGTGAGAAACCGCTGGTTTTACCCAACTCTGTTCGTCGTTGATCAATGGTGTCAGCAATCTCTAAAATTTGTGGATATCGTTGTATCCATTGATCATCATCATCATCTCGGTAGACACTGCGGCTATTGGACCGGACTAAACCATGTTTGATGGCCTGTAACTCTGCTTTATTTTCTACGAACCCCAATAAAACAGATTCTAGCCGCGTGGTGCGCGTGTAGTCTTTCTCATTAGGATAGGGTGGTGACGTAATCACGACATCAATAGATCCTGGAGCTAGATAATGATGAGGTTGACGCGCATCGCCTAGATGAACAACCCCAGGAGCAGACAACGAATGCTTTTGGAGCTCATTCAAATCGTTGGCCATTATGTTGACTTGTTCTAGCCAATGGTCCACCACCTGGGCATCAGATTTATGTTTACGGGCAACACTAACTTCTGGAGCAAAGCGCAGGTTACTAGCAAACAAGGCTGAATTAGCCAGGGCTAGACGATAGTGGTCTAAAAGTGTGCGATCGCTCGTTTGGTCAATATGTCCTAACAAGGTCAGTACTTTTTTCAGAGGGCGTTGGCTGATGGCATCCTTAAACAGTAAGGCCGTTGCATCGGGAGACAGCACAGGTGCCAGATTTGACAATAAAGCAATCTCCTCACGCGCTGCTGCTGCAACAGTAACCGCCGTTTGATATAGATGATCCGATAAAGGGGACCAATTAAGTTTTACCGAGCAAGCAAAATGAGCCATTGGATTGGCTTCAATACCAACGGCGGACAGCCCTAGTTTCTTGACCTCAACCAGAGTGGTCCCTGTTCCAGAAAACGGATCTAAAACAACAGTCTTTTCACTGGCACAAAATCGCTCAAGATAATGCCTGACAAGATGAGGGGGAAAAGACAGAACAAATCGATACCAGCTGTGAACGGCCCGATCCTTAGAGTTAAGTTGGTTACGGGCCTTATGACCCAGCCCAAGGCCTAGAAGATCTGAATCAGACAACTTAAGAGATGCCATTGGCAACTGGAATGAAACACCTGGCTTGGCCCCTTGCAAATAATAAAGACTTCAAATTAAGTGTAGATCAGCCCAAAGGTTAGGCTGAGAGTTTGATACCTTAGTCAAAGGATCGGCCAGAGGTAGTATAGCGAATGTCGTCTTTCAGTACAAATGCATTATTCCAACGGATATAATCGAGTGTTTTCTCAGCTCGAAGCGGCTGTTTTTGTTTGCAATGTTTGACATGAACGATGTCAAAAGCAAATCAGGTGAGACAGCTTAAACGTAATAAGCGTGAACTAGCCATACGCTTTTCTAATTTAGGTCATCATGACATGGCTGGCAGTGTTACCAATTTGGCACGACTCGGCGCGTTGAGTTTAGTGTTAGTGGTGTGGTTAGGCTATCGACAGGCACCGTTGCTATGGGTGGTGTTGATGTCTCTGGGAATTTTGATGATCATGGCAGAGCCATTTATTCCAGCGCTCTACCCTGAAATCGCTACCTGTATTTTTAACAAGGCGTTTGATCGACTCACCATTATCCATGAAATTCCCCGTGGACGAAAACGTCAGCGGCGGGTCAATCACTATCGCCTCAGTCATATCGAACACGTCCAGGTTTATCGTCAGCGGGTTGGTCTGTGGCGATGGAACTATGTAATGATTATCCGCGTATCATCCCCAGCCAATACAATCATCCATATCAACGGCCAGTCAGATCAAGTGCTGATTCAAACAGGTATCCATCCAATTCAGCTGCTCTCTAAAACCGTTCGTTATCATCTTGGTCGACGTACGGCAGTAGATTGGTCATTTATCAATGTGCCCCAAGGAATATCGATGCCTGAAATCGGTCGACGCATTATTGCGCGTAACTCAATGGAACGCTTAGATAAATTTGATTTAAGGCGTTTAGCCTATACGATTGAACAATTTATTTGGTCTCCATAAGCCCCATAGGCTAGGGCGGTGTCATAGCGGCTATAGGTCTAGATGGGAGCTGCTGCGCACCGTGCCCAGCCCTAAAAATGTTTTTTGCCCAATGCCACAGTAGCGGCTGAAGTTGGTTAACGCATTGATGCGTTTAATGATTAACGGGTCTGTGGTATCTGAGATTTGAAATGTTAGATCGCCCAGACAGCCAATCACCGTTTCGTTCTTACCTATAGGTTGAGCAACGGTGCGCAAATTAAAGGTTTTGGCCGTAATCGAAGTAATCGTATCAGGGGCAAAAACGAGACCACTATATCGGTTCCAACATTTCCGTAAGCCGTGAAACACGGCTTCTCGTGTGGGCAGGGGGGACTCCTGCTCCCCCTGGCGAAAAACAGCTGGGGTAACTAGTTGAAAGGTTAGTTGACGGTTAGTATCAGAAGCCTGTTCATAAAGGGTTTGATAGCTACTATGGCTGGACCACTCGGGGATATTGGCCGGTAAAAAATTAGTAATGTGCAATCGTGCTGGTCCTAGATACCAGGGTTGAGACGCAACTGCCCGTTCCAGTCGTGGACTGATATGGGCAAACAGGGTGTCATCTAAGAAGGAAATGCGCCACCAACAATGTGACCCAGCGGGAATTGAACTGTCAGCAACTTTGAACGTAGTGGTTTCGAGTTGCTGACGTGGCAGTAAAAATTTAAGGTTATGGGATTTAAGATTACGGGCCACCCTAGGTTGGCAATAGGATGCTAGCTGTAGAGGGCTAAGGGTAAAGGCTGGGTATGCCTGGAGCGATTGGCCAAGCTTTGAATCAACGGCACTGACAAGGGCTAAAAATAACCGGTGTAGGTGATGCCCTCTCAGATACTGAAATGGAATGGTTGATTCGGAAACTAAATTAATAACAAGACTTTCTGGCATACCGTTAGGTTTATTGGCCTGGGTAGATATTTATTTCTTCTGGATACAGCGATTTGGTCCGGGGAAGTAATGTCAGTTCTCAGGTTTGAATTTTGAATTTTGAGTTAAGCCACCTCATAAAATCAATTAAAAAATAATCCCAGCCTCGCACTATGGCCAGACTGGGATACAGCAGACGATAATAGATAAAAAATGAAACCAACCGATGCTTAGTCGGTCGCTTCATGCCATTGATACTTGCAGGAATGAATCAATCTAAAGTCAATATAGTTGTCAAAATGGGGCGATTAACTCTTCCTTAGCATTAGTAATGCCAGAGTTATTTCAGAACACGGGTGATCCGGATGTCATATTCAGTTGCTTTAGGATAGTCTTTGCCTGCCTGAAATAATGCTGTGTCGTGGGCATCAGTTCGACCACTAGCGTTTATTTCATAGCGGGTGGCCATAATGCGATCGCGATCATCATTTTTTTCAGTGCATTCTTTAATATCAACAAACACTTCAAATGTGTGCATGATGGGCTCTCCTTGTCCGCCGGGTAGCAGTATCGGCGAATACCCCAAGTATGTTGTGTAAAGCAGGGATCGCTGATGAGCTAAACGACGATAATTGATAAATCTTGGCAGTTCGACATAACTTTTTTTAGAAACATAAAGCGATGTGCCAATTACCGCCCTATAGAGCTAACACGTTAATGATCTAGAGATGAATTAGGACCATTCGAGCACATTAGGTCAAAAGCTGTGCGGTATGATATCACCCGAATAGGCTGCCTATCTTCAATCCGGCAGCTGCAGACACAATCATCGGAGAGTAATCGTGACTATCTATATTGGAAATCTGTCATTCCAAGCCACGGAAGATGATATTAGGGATGTGTTTGTCGAGTACGGTGAAGTTGCTCGCATTACCCTACCCATCGACCGTGAAACTGGTAAGCGTCGTGGGTTTGCCTTCATTAATATGGTTAAAGATGAAGAAGAAGATTTAGCGATCGCTGAATTAGATGGGGCTGAATGGCTTGGTCGGGAGCTACGGGTTAATAAGGCCAAACCTAAAGGGGATGACAATCGTCGCCCCAACCGTAATAGTAATTTTTCTCGTAATCCCCTCTAAACGTTAACCACGGTCTCAACTGTCGTTTTTCTGTTTACAGGGAAACCGCTCGTTAGCCATTGGCTACAAGTTAGAGCTATAGCAGATTAAGGATCATTCCCTCATGGGCCAACAACAGCTCAGGCTCAATTTCCTGGAGCTGATGGGCTAATGCGTTTAAAGTTTCATCGGTTTGACGAGGACCATAATGAACCATGGCCAACCTCTTTACCTGGGCGGCTTGAGCCAGTTGAATAGCCGCTTGCCACGGTTTAGCCGAGGGAGACAAATTTATTTCATCACACATATCTATGTACATGCCGTCATAAATCAGCAAGTCGGCCTGATGTGCAAGGAATAACAGGTTTTCGTCAATGTGCGTATAGTCGGTGTCGGTGGCATACACCACTACTTTGCCCTGATAACTCAGACGATAGCCAAGGGCATTGTTTTGGCTATTTAAACCAATGGGTTCAATCTTAGTGTCAGCGATTTTAATGATGTCGCCTGGGGTAACGTCCTGAAATGTCAGGTTTGCCCGCATGGTTTGAAGCGGTACGGAAAATCCTGGCTTGAGCATATGGGTTGTCAAGCATTGCTTGATAGATGCCCCATTAGCCGCAATCCCCCCATAAATATGAAAGTGATTTCCCGTTTCAAAGGCTGGCAAAAAAAATGGAAACCCCTGAATTCGATCCCACTGAGTATGGGTAAAGAATATATGACCATCTATGGGATTAGGATCTTGGTATAACGCTTCGCCTAAAACCCTTAGCCCCGTACCACCGTCAAAAATGAACCGCTGCTGATCGGTCAAAATTTCAATACAGGAGGTATTGCCTCCATAAAATGCTGTGGCAGCACCTGGTGTTGGTATACTGCCACGCACCCCCCAGAATTTAATCGAGAGGTATGGTTGATGATTTAGTGTACTTTCTTTGCCCGACATGTAGGCAGATACACTCACAATGTGTATCCCCAAAGTGTGCGCATACTCATGGAAGTTTGGCTATCCCCCATAATGCCAAAATAATAGTGTGCACTATAGGGACACATTTTATACGGTGATGTATCCCCATAATGCTTAATACACTATTTCGAGAGTATTAACTCAGCCCCGGACTACTTAGCAGCAGCAATACATTCTTCTACTAAGGGTTGAACCGCGTCTAACCCCTTCCATCCTAAGATTTCAGTTACTTTTTTCTCTAGATTTTTGTAGGTCTTAAAGAATTCTGCAATTTCGTCTAGGCGATGAGATGCAATATCATCTAGGGTTTTGACCCCTACATAACGGGGATCTTTGTCAGGAACACATAAAATTTTCTCGTCGCGATCGCCACCGTCAATCATTTCGAGCATACCGATAGGTCTAGCTGCAATAACGCACCCAGGGAACGTAGGTTCGTCCATAATGACCATGCCGTCTAAAGGGTCACCATCGTCGGCCAAGGTATTGGGAACAAACCCATAGTCATAGGGATACTGCACCGATGCATAGAGGACGCGATCTAGGGCAAAGGCATTAATATCCTTATCAAATTCGTATTTATTCTTGCTGCCACCTGCGATCTCGATCAATACATTGATCAACCCTGGCTTGGGTTGAGCCGGAATACGAGATAAGTCCACGATAATTCTCCAACTACTTATGATTAGGTGGGATAAACACTACAAATCATCTATCCCGATAGCATTTTAGGAGAAAAGGGAGCTAGCACCCATGGTGCTGCCATGATCTTATTCGTTCGTTTGTATTGATGAATAGGGCAAACCGTTGAGGGTGTCTATTGGTGTTGAGGAAAAATAGGCAACCGTAAACAGAGGCAGGGTCAATGTGGCAAACGCAATAAATACACCCAGAGCTTCTACAAACGGACTGTGAGGGAGCTCGGAATTAGACTCTAACTGACTGGCAGATTCCATACTGGAGGATAGCAAAAACTGATAAAAAGCCATGCATAGACCATAAAAAGTGATCTATACACCTTGAAAAAAAAGATTCTAAAGACGTAATAACGCTACGGTGGTCTATTCATACAGAAATGTTGTTTGCTTTGTAATCACCAACGATATCCACTAGGTAAACATCAACTCATCTGCGCTGATTTTCTGCCAGCTAATGTCACAATCTAGCATCCATCCGACAATGCCCGCTTAATTCAAGATTAACACTGGTTTACGGATCGCGAATCAGAGGAACACACAAAACCCATCAGCTAGTTGACAACTGCCGCATATACATACATTTACCCTAATGGGTTTGCTCAATTAGTTCGCGGATAACTTTGAGCTCAGCAAGAACCTGACGCAGCAGTTGATGCGTCAGGGTTTCAGTCGGTTGACTGATTTCGATGGTGACCTGCTTAATGCCTAAGACATCTTGAGCAAATCGGGCTACTTCATTGGGATGAAACATTAATGGATCTTCTTTGTGCTGCCTTGACTCTGGATTAAGACGCTTGTGGTCAAAGGGAGGGTTAAGAAGCAGCGCCTCGGTATTGGCATAGCGATAAACCGAGGCACGAGAACGATTCAGCACCTTTTGCACTGCTTCAACACTCATTAGATTTTGTGCGGCAGCGGCAGGCTCAATGGCATCAATTGCTGTGGTGACACCGTCTAATGCATTGACTAAATCGGACATAGACAACCCAATCTGTATTTTATGGCTAGACACACTTTACGCCTATTGAGCCTCATGTCAATACAGAACGTCTCCATTTAAGACTAAAGTTGAGCAATGTGATATAAATTTCAGCGAATTCATTATCTCAACTTAAGACTAATAAGCTTAAATTGAGTCTCAAATTGAGTATTATAATCTCAATTTGAGACTATTTTGACAGACCTAAAAAGTCTACCGTTGCTTTAGAGTCGCTTTTGGTTAACTAACAAAATCTTCTGTCTAAATACGGCTTAAAAATTCCATAGCCATTAGCAGTTTTCTTTTATTAGCATTTCCAAATCTTTTTCAATGGCAGAGAATTGCTGGCGAATAGTTTCTATGGTCTCGTTTGCGTCTAGGGTATCTAAGCGATTGCTTCTGCCGACCAGTTCTAATTGTGAGCAGAGGTCTGAAAACTGAAGGGCACCTATCATTTGACTGCTGGACTTTAGGGTATGCCCTGTATATTCAAGATCTTTGGCAGAACCAGTTTCAAGAGATTTCATCATGGTTTTAACCAAATCAGGAGATTGTTTCATGTAAAGCAGAATGATTTCCTGAATATTCTCTGGCGTATTTCCGCCGATAATCTCCAAGGTTTTCTTAAGACCATCCATATCAATGGCAGGAGCGTTTAAAGCCTGTTGCTTTTTTTTTGTTCTGTTAGGTTTGCGGGATATATTTTTTCGTTTTTTAGGGGTTTTACCGTTTGTTTCAGGTGGAGGTTGGGGCGCGATGAATGGTTTTAGTTCTACTGTTGTTGACGGTTCAGAATGAGTCTCTGATTGGTGGCTGGGACATTGTTGTAGGACAATGGCTAAATTTTCTAAATCAACGGGTTTGCTAATGTAGTTGTCCATGCCTGCTTTTAGGCATCGTTCTCGATCTCCCTGCATGGCATTGGCCGTCATGGCAATAATACGAGGCTGGGCTTGGGTAGGAAATATCTGACGAATTTTTTGGGACGCTGTGATGCCATCCATTTCTGGCATTTGCATATCCATTAACACGACGTCATAGGCCTGGCGCTCTAGGGCTTCGATGGCTTCTAGACCATTGCCAACGATATCGGCCCGGTAGCCAATGCGTTTGAGTTGTTGAATCGCTAACTTTTGATTGATCGCGTTATCTTCAGCTAAGAGGATCCGTAATGGATGTTTGTTACCCTGTTGAGGGTCTAATTCCGTATGTTTGGGGGAACTTCTACTCACGGTGACCCGTTGACCACCCAGTACGGTATTTAGGGCATTAAATAACTGTATATGCTTGATCGGTTTGTTTAGAAAGGCTTGAAATTGTTCATCTATGGCAACTTGAGATAATTCACCCTGGCCCACTGAGGTGAGTAGTACCAGGGGTAAGGTTTCATAGTCAGGGAGATGGTGGATATTTTGGGCCAGGGTAAAGCCATCCATATGGGGCATTTGCATATCTAGTACGGCCAGGTCAAACCCCTGGGAGCCTTTTTGAAGGAGGGTCAAGGCTTCTTGGCCGGAGTGGACGGTGGTGGTGATCATCCCCCAAGTTTGGGCTTGAAGGTTAAGGACTTTGCAGTTAGTCAGGTTGTCGTCCACTATCAGGAGCTTTTTACCTGCTAGCTGGGAATGGTCTAAATCTAGTTCATCATCGGTTTCAGCGGCAGGTACCACAATGGTGAAATTAAATGTGGTGCCCTTGCCCACTTCACTTTCTACCCACATTTGTCCGCCCATTTGCTCGGTTAGCTGTTTGCAGATGACTAGACCGAGTCCGGTGCCTCCATACTGACGAGTGACAGAAGAGTCAACCTGGCTAAAGGCTTTGAAAAGACGATTCATTTTTTCTGGGGGAATACCAATGCCGGTATCTCGTACAGAAAAGTGAAGTTCATGGCGATTGTCCTGGTCAAATTCATCCCGTTGGCCAGATTTGATTTCGATGACTACCTCACCGGTGTCGGTAAACTTGATAGCGTTGCCCAGCAGGTTTACTAAAATCTGTCGCAGGCGGGTGATGTCTCCGACAATCATGCGAGGCAGCGCAGGCTGAAGCTGATAGGCTAGTTCTAAAGACTTTTCGGCAGCTTTAGGCGCCAATAAATCTAGGGCTTCTTCGACACAGTTGCGCAGTCGAAATGGAACGGTCTCGAGATCTAGTTTGCCAGATTCGATTTTGGAGAAATCGAGAATATCGTTGATGATGGTCAGTAGGGCATCGCCACTGCTGCGAATCGTTTCAACAAAGTCGCGCTGTTCGTGGGAAAGGGGGGTGTCTAAGAGAATGCCCGTCATGCCAATCACCGCATTCATCGGGGTGCGGATTTCATGGCTCATGGTGGCGAGAAAATCTCCCTTGGCTTGGGTGCCTGCCACGGCTTCATCACGGGCCTGGGCCAACTCGATAGCGGTTTGTTCTCGTTCGATGGCCCCCCCGATCCACTGGGCCATTAGTCTTAGGAGTTCTTTGTCTACCGCTTTAAAGGTTTCAACAGATTGCCGGCTAGTAAAGCTAAGGGTGCCATATACATTACCGTTTACGATTACCGGAGCCCCGATGTAGGCTTCATATCTAAAGGCCTGGTAGCATGGGTGACTGCTCCAGCGGGTACCTTCGATTTTAGTGATATATAGGGCACGGTTAAGTTTAATAACCTCGGCACAGAGTTGTTGTTTGAGTTGATAAAGGGTTCCCTGGGTGGTGACTTCGTTAGATAACTGAGATGCGATTACTTCGTACTGTTCGCCATCGATTTTGGCTAGGGTGCCGATTTCTAGGTTAAATTGTTGACGCCCCATGGCCAGGAGTTCTTGGATAGAGTCTTCAAAGCTTAAATGGCGTGAGGCGGTGACTTCGTGGAGGGCGCGGATGGTGGTTTCACTTTCGCGCAGGGTGCGCTCAATATTTTGTCGCTCGGCAATTTCCCGCTGGCTTTGTTCATAGAGTTGGGCCTGGTAGACTGCGATCGCAACCTGGTTTGATAGTTGTAATAGCAGATTCACCTCTTCCTCGTGCCAACCTCTTGGGCCATGACAATGGTGGGCCACCAATAGGCCCCATAGATCATCCCCTCGGACGATGGGAACGATCAGCGTAGCAGTAACCTGGAGCTTAGCTAAAAACTGCGTATAGCAAGTATCCAGGTTAGCCGTGTAGATATTTTCGACAACAGTGGTTTGCCCTTCCAAATATCGCTGGGCCTGTTCTTTCCCGAAGCATCGATCCTTAACAGAGGCCCCCAAAAGTGGATTTAAATCTGGGCCAACAGATTCAGCAACAACGGTGCCATCCCAGTTAACTTTGTCATCAAACCGATAAACCAGAACCCGATCGGTTTTAAGAAATTTGCGCACCTCCAGTACGGTTATATCAAGGCTTTCTTGCAATACCAGAGACTGACGAATCTGAAGGGAGATGGAACTGATCAGCTTTTCTTTTTCAAGTTGTTGTTTGAGGGCAACTTCTGCCTCTAGCCGCTCAGTAATGTCATTAATGGTGCCAGCAATGCCGATTACTTCAGTTTCAATAATCGGATAAGTCTGTAGTTCTACCTGCCGAAATGTTCCCTGGTTAGTGAGTAGTTTTACCGTGGCAGTATTACCCGTCATTTCACCCCGTAGCAGGGCGGTTAAAATAGCCTCGGTTTGGGCGCGGTCGTCGGGATGGATATAGTTGATCAGCGGTTGCCCCAAACTATCGGCCACATCAAAGCCCGTAGTCGATCGCCAGGCCGGGTTGAGGATGCTCCACTGCCCTTGATGATCGGCTTGAAAGATAACTTCTTTAACGGTATTGATCAGCTCTTGGTACTTCTGCTCGCTGTTTTCTAACGATTGAGCAGACTGGTAATGCTGTAATGTAAGCCCTAGATGCAGCATGGCATGCATCATGGTCATCAGCTGTGGATCTTGGGGGCGCACAGCACAGCTATAAAATACCAACACGGCCTGTACGCTATCAGCCATGGTAACGGGTATCGCCAGAGCCGTACGCAGGTCAGCCTGTTTGGCGATTTCAAACCTGAGATAGGTTTCCTCATTAAGGGCGGCAATATCCTCTAGCCATTCCGGTTTTCGACTGATCCAGACCCGACCGGGTAGGCCTTCTCCGTAGTGAAACTGAAAGCCTAAACTTTCCTGGCGAAAGGCATGGACATTTTTAGCGGCTTGTCCGTAGCAAACCGAGCTACATACCAGGATATCGGTGTTTTCATGGGGAATCCAAACCTCTCCAAAATCCCAATCTGTGGTTTGACATCCTTGGGATAAAACATCGGATAGAAAATGTTCAAATAGCTCTGGGTGGAGTGCTGATTGAGGGGAAAATACTGGTTTAGCTCCGTTGGTAGTATGGGATTTTTTCCCATGGGCAACCGGGCCTGTTTTCTCAGGAGATACTGTAGCGGGTGGATTCATTGTGATTGTAAAAACAATAAATGAATAGCAAAGTAACCTCTTACCAGAGATACCCGAGCAAAAGGTGAGCAGTTTTTAAATGAAGCTTGAACTAATGTTTGTTTGCCCATTTTTAGTGGTAAACAAACAGACAAATGGCTGTTGACCTAGGGGGATTAGTTTAGTTAGGCAACAGTGTTTTTGGGTATCAACAGGAACGGATTGAACATACAAAAGGTGAAACAGAATTTATTTTGTTGCCAGAGATCAGGTCAGCTAGTTTGTTTGGTTTCAAGCGTAAAAATATTAGTCTCGAACTGCGTCTCAAATCAAGACTGATAAAGTTAACTTAAGTCCAGAGTTGAGCATTTAAGTCTTATATTGAGATATAAATTTAGGGCGTGAATTTGGGTGGATGGTGCTTGGTGTTTGTTAGCTTTATTTTCAGGTCTAATGCATTTGGGTAAGGCGATGGCAATTCTTGATGCTCAGCATTTGCAGCAGGTGAAGGCGCTTATTTTTGAACAGGGTCGCTTACTGGAGCGGACGCTTTATGGGTATATGT
>JAHQVZ010000174.1 GCA_019634055.1 Leptolyngbyaceae cyanobacterium MAG.088 | reverse complement strand
GTTCATGACCCGGCCTATGTTCTAACCCTTCAGCGCATGGCCGAACGGGGCGGCGGACACTTGGACGGTGACACGCCTGTATCGCCTGCCAGCTATACCATTGCTCTCTTGGCTGTAGCGGCCTGGTTAGATGGAGTAGATCATGTGCTTGGCACTGATGCATCAGGCTTTGTCCTTGTTCGTCCCCCTGGTCACCATGCTGAATATGGTCAGGGTATGGGGTTTTGCTTACTTAGCAATGCGGCGATTGCCGCTCACTATGCCCTAGAACAACCTGGCATTAATCGAGTGGCTATTCTTGACTGGGATGTTCACCATGGCAACGGTACCCAGCAATTAGTGGGCACTCACCCCGATATTGCTTACTGTTCTTTGCATCAAATGCCCGCTTACCCAGGCACCGGAGCCGCCAGTGAGGCAGGAAGCTATGGCAATGTATGCAACATTCCCATCATCCCTGGTAGTACGGCCAATGACTATATCCCCCGATTTGATCAGCAAGTTATTCCCTTTCTCCAACAATTTCAGCCAGATTTAATGCTGGTGAGTGCTGGCTATGACGCCACTGCTGCCGATCCATTGGCGGGTATTAATCTGAGTCCTGCAGACTTTGGCGCGTTTACAACCGCATGCAAAAACATAGCCCCCCGAATCTTGTTTGGACTCGAAGGGGGCTATGACTATAAGGCCTTAAGCCAGTCTGTGATTGCAACAATTAAGGCTGCGTTGCCCGATAAAGGTCAGGGCTCGTAATGGGCAATGCCCGTTACGCATTTACCTGAGTCATCTCAGCTGCTTCCACATGACCAATCACAATGCGCACTTGCTCTGAATTGGCCCAGTGAATCAGACGAGGGCTATAGGAACTACTCAAATGTTCGTGCTTGGGCAACACTCGCAAAGAGAATCCCTGGAGACCACTCTGACCATAGGTAACATTGAGGTTATACAGGCTGCTGCCGTCGGCATCTTGACCCCGGTAAACCATCTCAGTGGCTTGACCACCCTGCAGTTCACCATCGATATCAATGCCACCCTGGTAAAATTCTACCGACACATCCGTTGATTGGAGATGTCCCAGATAAACGCGGGCGGTTATCTGGAGGGGCTCATTTACTTGAAGGGCCACATCGTGGGACAGGTAAATTTCAGCAATGGAGATCTGCTGCCAGCGCTGATAGAGGTCTGACTGCCATTGGGCCAGCGCTTTAACGGGGGCATACTCGTTGGCCACTAGCTGGCGACCCCGATCGGAGGCTGCAAAATAGCCTTGGTTGGCATAATCCTGAAGCATCCGGGCTGTATTAAAGGCAGGGGTATTTAACCGGATGGCGGCCTTCATCTTGGCCACCCAACCTCGGGGAATACCGTGTCCATCTCGCTGATAGAAGAGAGGTACAACAGCAGTCTCTAGCAGCTCATAGAGGTCGTTGGCCTCTACTTCATCCTGGTAGTCTTGATCGTCATAGTCTTCACCAGAGCCAATGGGCCAGCCAGTTTGAACGTAGTCAGCCTCATCCCACCAACCATCGAGTACGCTGAGGTTGGGGAGACCGTTCATGGCCGCTTTCATGCCGCTAGTACCGGATGCTTCGCGGGGGCGACGGGGATTATTTAGCCAAACATCGCAACCGGATACCATCCAACGAGCTACATGAATGTCGTAGTTGGGAACAAAAACAATAGAGCGATCTAATCCTTCATCACGGGTGAAGTGAATAATGTTGCGGATCAGCTCTTTGCCAGGAATATCTTTAGGATGAGCCTTACCGGCAATAACAAACTGTACCCGACGACCCAGAGAGTTTTCAACAATCTTGCGCAGACGCTCTACATCTCTAAGGAACAAGGTAGCTCGCTTATAAGTGGCAAACCGACGGGCAAAACCAATGGTCAAAATGCTGGGGTCTAGAACCTCCTGAGCCCGCTCCATTTCTAAATGGGAACCGCCGCGTTCTTTAACCGCTTTGTGCATGCGATCGCGAACGGATACGACCAAATGGGAACGACAACTTTCATGGTTGCGCCAGATCTCTTCATCCGGAATGGCACCGATCTTTTCCCAGAGAGGATCGTCTACGCCTACATTGTCCCAATTGGGTCCGAGGTAACGGTCATAAAGTTCTTGGGTAGATTTAGCGACACAGCTGCGGGCGTGAACACCGTTGGTGATGGACGTAATCGGCACTTCGTCCACGGGTAAATCGGGCCATAAGCCACCAAACATTTTTCGGGAAACCGCGCCATGGAGCTTACTGACGCCATTGACAAAGGAGGCCATTTTAATGGCTAAAACGGCCATGCTAAATGGCGATTCCTGGTCGTTTTCATCTTCTCGACCCAGGCCTAAAAAGTGCTCATGGGAGAGCCCAAAGCGGGCGGCGTAATGGCCTAGATAATGGAAGATTTTGTCTGGAGGAAATAGATCAATGCCAGCTGGCACTGGTGTATGGGTGGTAAACAGCTGGGTGGCCTTGGCCATTTGCTGGGCTTCGCCAAAGCTCAATCCCTTGTCGTCCATCAGCATACGAATACGCTCTAGGGCCAAAAACGCTGAGTGGCCCTCATTCAGGTGGTAGGCCGAAGGGGTTAAGTTTAGGGCCTTCAGCATCCGCACACCGCCTATGCCCAGCATCATTTCTTGGTGGATGCGCATATCGATATCGCCACCGTATAAGCGATCGCAAATATCTTGATCGTGGGGCGCGTTGGGTTCAATATTGGTATCTAGCAAATAGAGCGGTACCCGACCCACGGTGACCCGCCAAATACGGGCATAAACCTTACGACCTGGATAGTCTACAGAAATGCGCAGTTCGTTACCTTCGCTATCCCGCTCCAGGGTAAGGGGCATATTGTAAAAATCATTGATGGGATAGCGCTCTTGCTGCCAGCCATCGGCATTTAAATACTGAGCAAAATAGCCTTCCTGATACAGTAAGCCGACACCCACTAAGGGGAGACCCAAATCGCTAGCGGTCTTGAGATGATCGCCGGCCAGTACCCCTAACCCGCCTGAATAAACCGGTAGACATGTGGTTAGACCAAACTCCATGGAGAAGTAGGCATAGCGCTCATGGTCAGTCGGGTTAGTACGATTGACGTCATACCATGACTGAGCGTGCAGATAGCGCTCTAACCGCTCCATAGCATGGTTCATCTGAGCAATAAACCCACCGTCATTAGCCACAGCCTGGAGCCGTTCCTGGCTAATCGTACTGAGCATTAAGACAGGATTGTAACGGCTGGATGCCCACAGATCAGGGTCCAATCGTTTAAACAGGTCAATGGTACCCACATCCCAATCCCAATGGATATTCTCAGCAAGCTGACGTAACGGAGCTAGCGAAGCGGGTAGTGTGGGCGTAACGTTAAAGGTACGAATCGGGCGCATAGAATTTTGAGAGCGAGTGCGTCAAGTCCACGAATATTCTGGCTCTGAAATGTGAATTGGCGAGGGAGCCTTAACCCTCTTTTTACCCTCAAAGATTTTTGTGTCAGTCCATAAACAGCCGAGATCAAGGACTACCATCAAAGCTAAAATTTTTCTTCAATTTGAAACAAGAGGCTGCTTTCTATTGCGTTCGATTTCCTTTTGTTTCAAATTGTTTTTCTAAGGTAACGTAAATTGACAAAGTTACCTATGGCAAATGCCACAATTAATGCGGCAATTGACATCGGCACTAATTCAATTTTGTTGCTGGTTGCCCGATATTATCTTGTCTGCCATGGCCATCTTAATACGTTGCTGCAAGGCCCAAATCAGTGTTCAAGGTGTCCAGTATGGCATTTTTTCTAGTGACGTTTTGGTCTACTGGCCAGATCCTTTGAGTCGACAGCCAACGCCTCCCTGGTCTTGAAGGCTTTTTTGTGCTGCTTTTTGAGGGCTAAAAAACACTTTTTGGACCACCTGCCATTCTTTGACCATCAGTGTTTCAAATATTTTCTCTTGTTCTTTTAAGCCGCCGTTGGTGATGTAATAATTGAGGCCATCGGATCCTTCCACAAACTCTCCGTTAAAAAAGTTGTAAAGCAATATCTCACTCTCAAGAGCTTTACGGCGTACCTCTAGTCCAGCCGCTTGAAGGTCTTTTGCTGCATCTTCTTCTAAGCTATGTTGTAACTTAAGTTTGGCCGCTTTTTGTTCTGTTGTGTCGCAGGGAACCAGTTCTGCCATTTCGACAGCATCTTTTAGGGCCGTGCTACTGTTGTTGAGAATCACAACACCATTGCCGATAAACAGCATGCCCATATCCAGGTGAAACTTGCCAGGTTGTTCTACACAAACTACCTGCTCAATATTTTCTAAGCCAAAATCTTCAGCAATAACTTTTCTCACATCGTCATCGCTGAGTTGGTAAATATGGGCTGTGGCTGAGATCGCATCCTTGCCAACTAGAACCATAGGATTCCCCTCAGCGTCTTCTGCTGAAATCATGTTGCCGCCTTCTACATAGGCTCGAATATAGCCCACCTTTTGACCTTCTGCCTGAGCTGCACGCACGCGCTCTAGTCCTGTTTTTAACTCATTTACTCTCATGCCCAAGAGAATCCATAGATGATGGTCTCGTAAGACATCTTCTAGTTTCTCTGCACTCATTTTCCTCTGCCATCGCTCTCTTCTGCCTGTTTTTATGGCCCATTCAAGCAGGTCGTTGTCCAACAGTCTTAGCGCCGCTATCTGTCCATTTTGTAGATATTCCACACTATCTTCTGCCCACTTGGATGCAGGCGTTTGACTGATTATGACGGTGTAATTTAGGGTTGGGTAGTTGTCTTTTGAGAGTTCTCGTTTAACCTCTTCTTGACAACTTACATCAGTCAAAATTTCTAAATGTAATCCTAGTTGCTGAACTATTTTTGCAAAGAAGCGCAGATGCTCTCTTTCGATGTCAACAGATGTCTCATTTTGGCTGTGCATATAGTTCATATGCAAAACCTTTGTCCGACCACTGGGGGTCTTCTTGTGTGGTAGCTGCCTGGCCGTATCAACCGCAGGCAATTGAGCCCGAATCTTTGCCTTGATTGCCTCAATCTCTAACCCGTCACCATTATTATTTTTTAGGCTTCTTAGCGTTTCATGTAGCGTAACTAGCGAAGGATCTATGGAGGTAGCTGTTTTGTGATCACCGACGTTGTCTGTGCACCCCTTTGGATCGGTCATATTGCTTTCCAATCACGCAATGCTGCATCAGACCATACAATACACGATCAATCAAGGAATTTTCTGAAGCCAAGAAATTTTTCGAAAGCTAAGGGCTTGTTAAAAATTAAAATCATGGCCTTGATGATTAAAATCATGGCTTACCAAGCCTTGTCGGCTTAAACCGTGAAGTCGTTTCTTAACAGCTCCTAAGGGCAGCCGAACATTGCGTCACATTATTGAGTTGTAACAATTCCTCAAAGTTTATAGGCCTCAATTTTAATAAACTAGTAACAATTGACACTGTTTAAAATTGGCTGGATTACTGCCTTTATTGAAAACAATAACTTGCAGACCGGGTTCAGCCTATATAGCTATATAAATAGGAGACGGTGAATGGTCAGCACGTTTACAAGTCCTGTTGTTAATTCAGCAATTCGATTAGGTACTCAAGTTTTTGATGAGACAGATCCTGTACAACTATGGCCCAGTGACTCTTTAGAAACTGTCGATGTGGTTATTCGTGCTGTCTACAGACAGATTTTGGGCAATGCCCATGTGATGGAAAGTGAGCGTGCTGCTGTAGCTGAAGCGGAGTCGCAGCTACGGAGTCATGCCATCACTGTACGGGAATTTATTCGGCAGATTGCTAAGTCGGCACTCTATCGGTCTCGTTTTTTTGACCCCTGTTCTCGTACTCGATTTATTGAGCTGAACTTTAAACATCTTCTGGGCCGTGCTCCTAACCAATATAGCGATATTGCTGACCATAGCTATCTACTGGAGTCAGAAGGGTTTGACGCAGACATAGACTCCTATATAGATAGTGACGAGTACCATCAGATATTTGGTGAAAATACGGTGCCGTATTATCGGGGACACAGGTCTCCCACTGGTCAAAAGGCGTCTGGTTTTCCCAATTTACTAAAATTGTTGCGAGGTGCTGCCGGTCACGATAACACATTGAGTTCCTATGATCCGGCCCGGTTAAATCAGGCCATTATGGGAAATCGCATTGGTGCGATCTCACCTGTGACGCGTCCAAAAACTGAATGGCGCACACCCATAACGGCTGAAGCCTATGCCCTGATGCATCCTGAACTTAATGTTGTTTTAGAAGAGGCACCATCGGCCATCCAGCTCGGTACTCAAGCGTTTGATGAAACACCCCCGCTAGAACTCTGGGTAACCGATTCTGCCGATGCGGTTGAGGTGGTCATTCGAGCCGTTTATCGTCAGGTTTTAGGCAATGCTCACGTGATGGAAAGTGAGCGAGTAACCGTCGCTGAAGCCGAATCTTTGTTACACAACCGCCAAATTAGTGTTCGTGGCTTTATTAGTGCAATTGCTAAGTCTGAACTCTATCGCAAACGCTTTTTTGAACCGTGCTCTCGCAGTCGGTTTATTGAGTTGAACTTTAAACATCTTCTGGGCCGCGCTCCCGATAGCTATAGCGATATTGCATACCATAGCAATGTTCTAGAAATGGCTGGTTATGATGTCGAGATTGACTCTTATCTCGATAGCGAAGAATATATTTTGGCCTTTGGTGAAAACACAGTGCCTTACTACCGGGGGCATCAGTCTCCCGCCGGGCAGAAAGTGGCTGGTTTTGTCAATCTCTTAACGTTGTTGCGAGGCAATGCCAGCAATGACAATAATCCCGCTTACTATCAGTCCCAGGCAAGACTTACTCAGGCTCTAATGGCTGATCAGGTGGGTGCGATCTCGCCGCTCAGCAGC
>JAHQVZ010000173.1 GCA_019634055.1 Leptolyngbyaceae cyanobacterium MAG.088 | reverse complement strand
GTACCCCTGAGGCAGCTCCTAAAAGTATGCGAAATACCTACGGTGACAAAGGTGGGTATGGCTGGAAATTAGGAGAAACCGTTGCTGCTCAAACTATATATGTGCCCTCTAGTCAGGTCTTTGCTGATGGAAACCGTTATCTTTTGCTAGTGGTTGCCATTTTTAGTGGCGTGTTTGCCATCGTTATCAGTGTGATTAATCGCCTGTTGAAAAAAACAGTGATTAAGCCCCTGGGGCAACTCAACAAGGTTCTTCGTGACATTAGTTTAGGCCAACGGGTAACCCTGCCGGATGGCTCAGATAGTGCCACATCCCTAAGTCATCTTACCTCCCGAACCGATGAACCCGGTCAGCTAGCCCGAGCATTTGAGCACATGGCCAATGAGGTCGTGCTAAGGGAGCAGTCCTTAAGCCATGCTAAAGAGACTGCTGAAGCCGCAACCAAAGCAAAAACTGACTTTTTGGCCAATATGAGCCATGAACTGCGCACGCCCCTGAATGCCATTATTGGCTATAGCGAAATGCTAGCCGAAGAGGCTGAAGACCTATCTAGTGATGATGCTCAGACCGACTTGTATCGGATTCAAGGCGCTGGTAAACAACTGCTGACGTTGATCAATTCAGTTCTTGACCTTTCTAAAATTGAGTCAGGTCGCATGGAGCTATACATTGAAGAATTCTCAATCTCGTTTTTGATTGAACAAGTCGTTGATGTACTGACACCTCTGGTACAGAAGAAAGGCAATAAGCTTATTGTTCATCATGAAACCGAGCTTGACCTGATCACCGCAGATCGGGCCAAAGTTCATCAGAGTTTATTGAATTTGCTCAGTAACGCCAATAAATTTACCCAGGATGGCACCATTGCCCTAACCATTGAGGCCAGTATGGAAGGGGATCAGCCATGGGTTGACTTTGTTGTTACAGACACTGGCATTGGGATGACGTCAGAACAGCAGAAAACGATTTTTGAAGCATTTGCCCAAGCTGATAACTCAACGACTCGGAAGTTTGGCGGTACAGGTCTGGGTCTGACAATTACCAAACAGTTTGCCACCATGATGGGGGGAGACATTATGGTAGAAAGTCAATCTGATAAAGGGTCTCAGTTTACGATGCGATTACCTCAACTCGTCCAGGGAATCAGTAAGCCAGTGGATGATGAAAAACCATGGATTTTATTGCTGCAAGCCGTAGAGAAAAATGACGAAATCGTTACTCGTATTCTGCAGCAAGAAAATTGGACAGTTAAGTGTGTTGATAACGCTAAGGATGCGTTAACCCTGATCCAGTTAGAACAATTGCCAGGATTGGTATTAGTTGACTTAAGTTTGGAACTTGATGTCGTTCAGTGCATTAAATCTTTCCGGCAAACACCAGAATTTGAAGAAATACCTATTATTGCGATGGCTAACTCAGCTATTGAAACTGATATTAGTCTTCAAATTGCTAACGATATTCAAAGTATTTACTATCGTAATGATTTGAACCTGCAAGACTTTCTAGAAGAATTGCATGTTTGTACTGCGATTTAACGTTGCTAAGTCAGTGCCTAAAAAGGTTTATGGACTGTGCCGAGCGATTTATATGGCACAGCTGAGTGTCTCAATCTATCACTACATTATTTGCCATGCCTAGGGTCTTATTAGTAGAAAACAATGTATTAAATCGCAAAATGCTGGACCGGCGACTGCAGCATTGCGGGTTCGACATGGTAACAGCGGCCGATGGAGATAAGGGCGTATCCATTGCCATTGAGCAGCAGCCAGACCTGATTATTATGGCGACAGAACTACCTGTTATGGATGGATGGCAGGCAATCAAAATTCTGAAAGCTTCTGGTGCAACCGCTCATATTCCGATTATTGCCTTAACGACTAATGCCAAGTCAGGTAATTGGAAAACCGCATTAAAGGTGGGTTGTAATGACTATGACACCAAGCCTGTTGTGCTGAAACGCTTGATTGGCAAGGTCAATGCATTGTTAGGTGTGGCAGAGTCTGCCTCTAGCAATGCGTCATCTGACAATGTGACAAGCAGTGTGTTGCCTCAACGTAGTCTGTTGCCAGAGGATGCACTATCTGATGTCTCATCCCCTAAGCAGGCCCTGGCAGAGATTGGCATTTTAAAGTTCAAACATTTAGAGACTAAAATGTCAGGGGGGGCAGGCCCAGAGATTGGCCTATTTTCTCCAGGCCCTTTCCTCGAGGCCTCATCTGATGGGCTTTTAAATGGGCGTTATGAAATTACTCAATTACTAAGTAGTAGCCCATTTGGACAGTGTTTATTGGCGAAAGACTTAAAAGCTCCAATTGCTAAATCAGTTATTCTTAATACCTTTAATCTACCTGTAGATAACCCTTCTTTACTTTCCTTAGTGCGGGAGGCGCTAGGCTCAGAAATGAGTTTTTTACGGGTGGTCACTCGCCAGGATGATATTGCCACTTGTTTGGATTCCTTTGAGCAAGGTGGCATATTCTACTGGGTTCAGTCCCACGTAGTGGGCACATCTTTAGCTGATGAACTAGGAAGTGCCCAATCGCTTGGGCATGTGCTCCAGCTCACCCAAAATTTGCTGAGTGCGGTGCATCCTTTTCATCAAGGGAAAATGGTGCATTGTGAGTGCAATCCCAATAGCTTTATTCGTCGTCAATCTGATAACCGTATAGTCTTGGTGGAATATGGCGTACTGAAGCGCATATTTGTAAACTTGCGCTCCCATTCATTGACCTATCGTCAAGCGCTCTTAAAACATCATGATTATCAGCCTGCTGAACAGCGAGTGGGTAATCCTCAGTTAAATAGTGATATTTACTCTATTGGTATGATTGTGCTGCAGTCATTGACTGGGCAATCCCCTAGCTGGTTGGTAACGACTAACGGCCAGCGCAGTTTGACAGATTTAGTAAAAGCTGACTCTACTATTGTCAAACTGTTTGAGCGCATGATTAATCCTAATTACCATCTGCGCTTTAATTCTGCAGGGGAGGTACTCAAAGAGCTGCCCCTAGGGCTAATACCTAAAAAAAATACGTACCGACGAGCCTTATCTTCTTAGGTTGATAACGACGTTGACCTCAGGAGACTTCACAAAATATAGCTTGGCGCACATAGCTCAAGGCATGGATGATCTCTGGAAGCTTTTACTGACAATAGCTATGTGCGCAGCAAACGGCTGAATGCATTCAGCCGTTTGCTGCAACACCCCAGGCGAAGACGCTCAGAAAGCGCTTTGAGGCTCCTTGATGGAGTTGATGGAAGGTTTTAAGGTGTTGCTTGTAAGACAGTGCGGATGGTTTTCCAGTTTTGGTTGGTCCAGAAGCGTTTTTCCCTGGGGTTGGTGACGTTTGCGATCGCACTCACCTCATAGATTCCCCGTTGTTTAAGCCGTTGCACTAGCCCATCAATTAGCCGACTACCGTAATAACATCGGCGATATGGCGGGGCCACATAAACCCGCTGAATTGTGGCAGCCGTTTTTGACTCAATGTGGGCAATGCTTACCCCATTGACTGTGTTGCCTGATTTTAGACAAATAATTTCATAGTCAGCAGGGAGACTTGTCCCATCGACCAGGGCGGGTAAGCTAGCCGCTCCTAACGGCAGTGCCAGAATCTGGTCATAGTCTTCTGGTATGGCTGGCAGCAATTGTAGGGGGTCTTCCTTAAGCGCCTCGTACCATGCCTGGGGATGTTGCCACCGTTGCCATAGGCCCGGTAATAGCGGCAATAACAGCAGGCCAATAACCAATAGGCCAGAGCACACCAGATAAACATCCTGGGATTTAATCAAAAACATGGCCCCAAGCAAACTGTTATAAACACAGTGGCCAACGATGGTGGTAAGCAGCCCAAAGCGCAAAAAGAAAACGCCGTAGAGAAAAATAGCGGGTAGCCATAGCTCAATACCCCGTAAATAAAAGGGCTCAGTAACATAATTGCCCACATGGGCAAAGGCCCAGAGACCGCCAGGAATAATTAGTGCTAGCCAGCGATACCGTAAAAGTAATAGCACCGCACCGATTCCCACCAGTCTGGCCTCTAATTCTTCGCCAATGCCGGGTAAAATGCCGCTCCTGAGGGAGCTAATAAACGGCAAGGGTGTGGAAAACAGGTCGTTATAGTTAATGGCCATGGGGGACCAGGTTTTAAACCCGTGGATGGCAATCAGGTAAAACAGGGAGACGTAGGCCATATTGAGTCCCCCGAGCATAATGCCCCGCCAATAGGCCTGGGTGAATGTGGCCACCCGATTGGGATGGCGCGGCAGAATCACATCTTTTTGCGGCCAGATGCGTTTGGCAAGTTGTTGACCACCGGCCCATAGAAAATAAATGGGGACGGCCCTGGTAACGGCTATGTAGAAGGTATCGAAGATTTCTTGGGTCCAAAAGAGGGCGTAGTTTTGAGTGGTGCTGTAGTAGTTTTTGGCCAGGGGCAGGGTATTCCACTGGGCGAGAAGACTCACCCCTAAAACAATCAGGGCCGGGGTTAGGCCAGAACGCCAGTTGAGTTGGCCACGGGCCAGGGCAATGAGATAGCACAGTCCGGCGACTATTAATGCACCATTCACCAATACACTGGTGGTGTTTTTATCAAAAAAGCGGGCAATGTTTCTAGTTTCTCGATACTTGCGGCCAAAGGCTTCAGGGATTTTTAACCAGTAGCTGTAGTAGCCAATTTTATCGCCTTGAATGCCGACGGTTAACCGCAGTTCTGAGTCTTCTAGGGACCAGTCTTTTTGTTTCCATTGCAAGGTGTGATCGGTCCGATTAGGGCGTTGGATGGTGGAATTATCTAAGGGTTCCCAGTTGGTAAGGTTCCAGCCCTCTATGTCTTTGAGGTAAGTTTCAGCAATGGTTTGGGCCTCTGCCAGGGAGAGTTCAGCACCTGGTGTGGCTTCGGGCAGGGTATGAGAATAACCAATAATGTCTCCGTCGGTGGAGACTGAGACGTAAAACTCTTCTTGCTGGGAGGGTTTGAACCAGCGTGTGCCCCAATAATAAATGGGCAGATTTTTCTCTTTAATCAGACGGTTGGTTTCTGAAATACCCAGGGTTTGTTGCAGGTATACCGAGGGTGTCCAGGCTTCTCTAAAGCTTTGAATAGATTGATATTGACTAAAATCTTGTGAATTATTGGTTTCTAGGTAGGTTTGGGCAGTTTTATAGATGGTTTGGCGCGGCACGCTTAAATCAATCGTCGCGCTTGGAAATACATAGGGAGTAAGAATAAGGGCAATAATAAATCCGGCAATACCCATGAGGGTGATTAGTCGGTCTAGGTGAGATCGCAGCAGCATACGGTAGTCTGATGTAGTAATTAAGTCTTATTCATCTTTAGCACTGGGTTTTTCCCATAAAAGAAGCTAAAGATTTCTTAAGTACGCGGTGTAGTCTTGGCAGGGTAATGAGTTGGGGTGGTGGGTAAAGAGTAAACAGAGGACTACTGGTTCCGTTCCACGTTAGCCAATGATACTGGGTGGCTACAGCTGATTTAGTCATAACTTTTTTGGCCAGAAGTCATAACTTTGGGTGACTTGTTGGTGACTTGGTGTGATTAAGTCATAGCCAAAAGGCGCTGTCTGTCGAAATATTGCTGATGGGTTAGACCGCCCATAGTAAGAACGTTATAACAGGGAAAGTTGATTGCAGCGTATTTATGAATCTTCCTACTCAAACGGTGCCGGTAGAGCTCGACGATGGCTCAACGATATACGTAAAGGTGGATGGGCCACCGGGACGACGAGATGTGGCCGGTGGTGGCCTGGGTGAAACAAAGACGTTTGAACGGGTAACCTCGTCCATTGAGAACATTGTCAAAGCCATCGCTAAGCCGGTGAATGCGGCTAAGCCGACAAAGGCCAGTGTCACATTTGGGTTGGAGCTAGAAGTGCAGCAGGGGGCGTTGATTGCAGCGTTGGCAAAGGGCACGGGCAAGACCAGCGTAGAGATTACGTTGGAATGGGCAAAGGGCGATGGGGATTAAATCTTGCCATACCTCCTGTGGTTTTCCCTATAGGGAAAAGGATTTGCCCGTTATTAACCCCTCTGAAAATCGTTGTGTGAGCCGTAATACCTGTGACGACCCCCCGCATTGATGAATTACTACAACAGTGCACAGTCAAACTGTCGGTACCCGAAAACGGACAGGTGGGCACGGGCTTTTTTATTGCGCCGGGGTACATTCTCACCTGTGAGCACGTAGTACGGAGGGCCACCACCGCCACGGTGGGCTACCAAAACAATGACGACTATGGCACAGCCACGGTAGAGCAGGTCTTTGCGGAGAGCGATATTGCCCTGTTGCGGTTTGAGCCACCGGAGGCGCTGCCCTGTGTGTTACTGAGTGCCGATGGGCCAATGGTCGGAGATCAGGTCTCCACCTTTGGCTATCCCTATCGGTATGACGATGATGGTATGCCCTGGAAGGGGATTCCGGCGTTGTTGACCATGGAGGGAACGACGGGGGATGGGTACCTGCAACTGTCGTTGGGCAATGTGCTGCCGGGGATGAGCGGTGGCGCTTTGCTGAACCGGCGGACGGGGCAGGTGTGCGGCATGTTGAAGTTTACTCGGGATGAGACATCGTTGATGGGGGGCGGTGGGGTAATGGCCAGCACCATTGCCCGCTGTATGCCTGAGGTTATGGCCGCACAGCGGCAGTTTCATCAGCAGGATGGGCGATGGCAGCAGCTATTGCCTGAAATGGGGCAACCTAACCAACTGTCAATAAATCAGACCGTTGATGGTGATCAAACTATCGTTGTTGGCTCCACCAGTGGCAATACCACGATTATTGGCACTCAAATTGTGTCGCCTCAGTCGCCAGGGCTGACGGGAATACCCAGCAATTTGCAAGAGCGGGGCAGTCGTACGTTTGTTGCTAGGGAGACGCAAACCCTGGAGGATCTGCACGAGAAACTGCAAACGAGCCAGGCTCTGGCAATTACGGCTTTGCAGGGGATGGGCGGCATCGGCAAGACGGAGATGGCGGTGCAGTATGCCCAGCAGTATAAGGGCCAGTACCCCAGCGGGGTGTGTTGGCTCAGCGCTCGCGGGGCGGAGGTGGGCACCCAGCTAGTGAACTTTGCAGTGTCGGTGTTGGGATTGCCACAGCCTGAGGGAGAACTCGCAGACCAAGTGCGCTATGTGTGGAATCGTTGGCCTCGACGGGATGCTGGAGAGCGGGTGCTGCTGATCTATGACGATGTGGCAGATCAGGTAAATGCAGACGGTGAAAAGATTAACGCCTATGACACCATCAAGGTGGCACTACCG
>JAHQVZ010000172.1 GCA_019634055.1 Leptolyngbyaceae cyanobacterium MAG.088 | reverse complement strand
GCCCTAGTCTCCATGACGCCCACCCAGGCCCAACCGCCCACATTTGATGCATTGCCAGATGTTGACTATTGGCTCGATCTCTGTCGTCTACAGGCCAATGCAGACAAATATGAAGATGCCCTGACAGCCTGTGAGCAGGCCATTGCCCTGGAGCCAGAAGATGCTAGCATCTGGGCGCAGCACAGCGGTATTTTGGTAGAACTGCAGGCATTTCCGGACGCGATCGCATCCGCCAACCGCTCCCTCACCTTTGATCCTGAAAACTCCCTCGCCATTGCTTACCAATGTGTGGCCTACACCGCCCTGGGAGAAAACGAAATCGCCCTGGATAAATGTAACGACGCCCTGCGAGTAAACGGTAACTGGGGCAACGAAAATCCAGCCCTGGCCTGGTTTTATCGGGGCGAGATTTTGGCCCAAGCTCAACAATACGAGTTAGCCCTGGTGGCCTACGAACGCACCTTATTATTAGACCCTGAAAATTCCCTTGTGCTCACCCGTCAGTGTAACGCCTATGTCGTATTAGAGCGTCCTGAAAGTGCCCTAGATACCTGTGGGTCGGCCCTGGCAATTGACCAAAACTGGGGGGGAGAGAGCGGTCCTGCCCATGCCTGGACCTATCAAGGACAGGCCCACACCCAGCTGGGTCAGTATAACCGGGCCATTTTTGCCTATGATCAGGCCATTGGGTTAGACCCCAACAATGCCCTCACCTGGGCCGCCCAAGGGCAGCTTTTAGCAGCCCTGCATCGCGATCAAGAAGCTTTAGTTTCCTATGATCGAGCCGTAGCGATTAAGGCCGATTATGCCCTGGCTTTGTTGGGGCAATGCACCTTGCTCAATCGTCTCAAAAGTTACGAACCGGCCCTAGCTGCCTGTGATACGGCCCTTGATGGCGATGGCAACTGGGGGAATCAACCGCTGGCAAAAGCTTGGCACCAACGCAGTATTTCCCTGACCGGGGCACAACAATATGAGGAAGCCCTGGCCTCCATCAATCGGGCTGTGGGTATTCAGCCCGACTATGGGGCCGCCCACAACCACCGCAGCACAATTCTCTGGTACTTGGCACGCTATCCAGAAGCGCTCGCCGCCAACCAACAGGCCCTCCATCTAGATGAAACCTATGCTCCTGCCTGGTTTAATCGGGGTCTAATTTTTCGAGCTACAGGGGAATATACCCATGCCCTGGCAGCCTACAACCAGGCTTTGGCCCTAAATCCGTTTAGTGAATGGGGGTGGACAAACCGCAGTCTGGTTCTCTGGCAGCTAGAACAGTACGGAGAAGCCCTAGACTCGGCAGAACGGGCAATTGCACTGAATTCAGAGTTGGCTCAGGCCTGGTACAACAAGGGAGTAGCCCTGTCAGCGTTAGGGGAATATGAAGGTGCGATCGCCACCTACGACAAAGTCATTTCTCTCGACGCTACCCATGCCGATGCCCTCACCGGACGCGGCATCGCCTGGTTCCATCTGGAAGACTACACCGCTGCCACCACCGATTTAGAAGCCGCCCTCACCTTAAATCCCGAAAACAGTCTGGCCCAAGATACCCTAACTGCTTTGGCAGTAGTCCAACCTACTGAGCCTTTATTAGTGCCACCGCCGCCCCCTCCTAATTAGGAAGAATCATTAGTTTTCTAAACAAAATACCTAAATTCAAACATTTCATTAAACTATGAGTAGGCAAAGATTTAAGACGAGCAAGCAAAGAGCTAAGAAATCTCGTCACTTGTCCGGAACGTCTGTACCTCAGAATGCGTCTTATCTACAAGCGCGTCCCTTTGTTCAACAGACATCAAGCCCTACTCACTTAGTGCAGCCTAAACTGACTATTGGGCAACCTGGCGACAAATATGAACAAGAAGCAGATCAGGTCGCCACACAAGTTGTTCAACAAATCAATAGTCCTCAATCCGCTCAACAACAGGATGACCTGCAGCGTAGCTCCGAAAAAGTCGAGTCTTTAAAGCGCCCGTTACAACGGCGGAGTGCTATTCCAGTGGGAACGGCTAGCGATCAATTTGAGAGTGAGTTAAATCAGGCCCGTAAGGGGGGGAGTACTCTGGAGCCCACGATACAGGCAAAAATGGAATCGGCTATAGGAGCAGACTTTAGTGGAGTTAAAGTTCACACAGATGCTCAATCTGATCAACTTAATCGTTCCATTCAAGCAAACGCATTTACCACCGGGCAAGATGTGTTTTTTAAGCAGGGGGCTTATAATCCTGGTAGCCGAAGTGGTCAAGAACTAATAGCCCATGAGTTGACCCACGTAGTACAACAAGGCGCACCAGCATTACAGCAAAAAGCCGAAGACGTGCAGACTAATGCCCTGGTTGAAACAATACAACCAGAAACACCATCTCTGCAAAAAAAATCTCAGAATTCCAATGTCGGGCAATATATTCAAAGAGATGATGAAGGACTTTTGGATAAAGTCAAAAACAAAGTTAAAGGCTTTTTCTCATCTACACCTACCCCAGAAGAGGAACAATCGCTTTTATCACACGAAGATGAGGATGAAACCGAACAAAGTAATGAGTCTACTAACTTCGGCACCCTCGATATAGGTGGTGATGATACGGTTGAGCTCAATTCCGACAGCATTAAAATAACGGTCGGTGGTACCGAATATACCCTTAGCCGTAGTCAGGTACAGGTAGAAGGAGGCATCGATAAAGAATTTAATGCGTCTACCGGTTATCAACTCGCGTTTACAGTCCCCATTGGTCCCCTTGCCCCCTTAGCACTAGGCTTTACTTTGAGCTTTGATGCTGGAGCAAGTGCCACTCTTAAATTTACCGGCACAGTAGTTAGCAGCACCTCTGACGCTAGTCTTCACTTAGAAGGCGAGGGTGCAGCTGGTGCCAATGTGTCTGCTGGAGCAGGTGTAGGTGTAGGTGTGAGCAGTGGTTTTGCATCTGCCACTTGTGGTGCCAATGCTAAGTTAACTGCTGAAACCACAGGCTCATTAAAAGTTGAGGGTGATGTAGCGACCAATTCTGGGTTGGTAAATTCAGGAACCCAAGCAACTATTGATCTGTCAGGTGCGATCAAGGCTGCTATAGAAGGAGCAGTGACGCTATCCATAGCAATCTTCTCAAAGGATTTTAGTGTGACTCTTAAAGAGTGGACTCTAGGCAATGCCAACTGGAGTAAGACCATTATGGATATTGGTCAGCAGGACTCCTTCCTACCCACAAAATCTGACCTTGGTATGGCTGATAACCAAACACAACAGTTGCTTAAGTCACTGGATCCAACGCCGACAGAAACACAGAAAAAATGGGTGGTCAAGCTTTACAAGGACCATCAAACTGCCCTAGAAGCTGCCCGTGAGCTACAGGAAGCTGGAGTTGATATTGAAGAGCCAAGCTTCTGGGAGATAGTTGATGGTTATGAGAACCAAACGGTCTATAAGATTCAGAATGGCCGTATTATTAAGGCAACCCAATCAGAAGTGATGCCACTGATGACAACATATTACATGGAGCAACAAACTAAGGAGAAAATGGAAGCTCTACATAACATTACCTAATCAGGTGTCTTCAATAAAGAGATAGCCCCATATCTTGTTTGGGCAAGCTTAAAACAAATAAACTTGCTTGCCAAGGATAGAATAGAGCTTTGCTCATATCCAGATTCCTTAAATGTCTGTTTCAATGTTATTTAGGGATGCTAGCGTAGAAGACTCGTCTGGTATAGGTAGTATTTTTAGCTTAATACGTATTGGCTAAAGTGGCTCTTAGTATCTTTGAGGATTGGCCATGACTAATCGCGATCTCAGTTCGCAACAACACCAACAAACGGCGACTCCCAAGGTAGATCTATTGCCTGAGGTCAGGCCATTTTTATCTGAAAATTCTCAGTCAGAAGCTGAGGTTTCACAAAAATTAGAGACTGCAGTTGGTAGTGATTTTCACTTCAGTAACGTGGCCGTTGGGGCAGCTAATTTAGATTCTCCCCCTAACCCCAATCAAAGCCCTTTATCAACCAATATTCAAGCAAAACTCTCCATTGGTCTCCCCAATGATCCATACGAACAACAGGCGGACATCGTTGCAAGGGATGTGGTGACTCACATCAATCGTCCTTCAACCAGTCAAGGACAAACAGCAATTCAGCCCATTTCATCAGGTAGAATCCCGATAATTTCACCGATACAGCGCCAGAGTTCAACACCTGTCGGACCAGTCAGTAGTGAGTTTGAAAGCAGTCTCAATCAAGCTCGTCATGGGGGCAATTCGTTAGAACCTAAGGTTCAGTCAAAAATGGAATCGGCTATGGGGGCTGACTTTAGCCGAGTCAAAGTCCACACAGATAACCAAGCTGATCAACTCAGTCGCTCGATTCAGGCCAAGGCCTTCACCACTGGTCAAGATGTCTTCTTCAAACAAGGTGCCTATAACCCTGATAGTCGCAACGGCCAAGAGTTAATAGCTCATGAACTTACCCATGTGGTGCAGCAAACAGGGACGGGGGTAATGAGATCGCCCGATCACCTGCAACGAGACACTGAACCATCCGAAGGGGTACTCGACGATCCTGACAATTCTAGAATCGAAGACATTATTGAATCGTCTCAACCTCAAGAAGAACCCACTGAAGTTAATACCATTAAGAGTAGCCTAAAAAAAGCAGGAAAGGCCTATGAGAAAGCTGACAATACGACTCTAGGTATCGAAAAACTGTTTTATGCTTTTGACGAAGACCGGAAAATTGTTGATCAGTTACCAGAAGGGTTAACCGATACTGAAGTCGAAGAAGCCGATACCGAAGTCAATACTAAGATTACATCGCTGGATAATAAGTTAACCCACTCCAAAGACTATGCGAAAGGATTAAAAAAACAAGAAGACAAAGACTTTTGGCAATTGCAGATCGAAGAATTTGAGGTGCAGAAGTTCTTCCTGGCACAATCTTTGAAGTACCTAGGTATCTTGAAAAACAAGAATGCTAATACAGAAAAACAAACTGCTGAAACCTGGACCGATAAAGCTAGTGAGGCAATGACTGAGGGGTATAAACTTAAAAGCATTGTCTCCAGAAATTATAAACAGATTCAAGAATATCGAGAGGAGTTTCCTGAATCTAGCGATCAGCTTTCCCCTGAAAAACGACAGGAAAAGCTAAAAGCCAAGTCTGAGTCAACTCAACTAGCTGCCCAAGCGACAGAATTTTCTACAAGCATTGAAACTCACTATAAAAACTTAAAAGGCCGTAAGAAAGAACTGGTCAAATCAGAGCGGATGGCCCCAGAATTTTCTGATAATGCTGGTAAATGGCTCAAACTCAAAGGCTGGAAAAAGTTCAAAGTCCAAACCGCAGACTGGGGATTAGGCTTTGTTTCTGCTGGCATCATGGGCATGAAGTCAGACTCTGACAAACGTGGCTTTGTGCAACCGGCTAAAGTCACCAATGTGATTGCTACGGCTAAAGAAGCGTTTACAAAAATAAAGACTGAGCGTCAGGCTTTACAGGCAATTCAGGTGCGCAGTAAACCCGCTGCATTTTTTGATATCCTCGTGTCTATTTTGCAGGGGTTAGACCGCATAATTTTAAGCGGCGTGAAACGGGTTATTAAATACATTAAAATCTACTGCTCTGCTTTATCAGCAATTCCAGTATTGACCCCAATCTTCGCCCCTGTTACGGCTGCCCTTAGCATTGTTTCTGGAGTAATTTCTTCAGTTCGAACGGGTCTAAACACAATGATTTCCTTGATTCGAGGTGCCCAGGCCTGGTTAGGAGATGCCACTGTTAAAAATATTCTGGCCATGTCTGCCATTGATGCGAGTATTACTGGGGCATTCTCAGGCGTCAAGACCCTAACCTTTGGCCTAGAAGAGGATGGCACCATTTCTGAACAGGATGAAAACATAGTTGATCCGGTGGTCAACTATAGCTCTAAAGTATCGAAACCTCTAGTGAAAGAAGGGGCTAAGAAGCAGAGTAAGGGCTATAAGAACTACGGTAAGGTTGTTAAAGGTGACTTGCAGGGACCATTCCTCGATATGGAATCTCAAGACAAGACTGAAATGGCTCAAGAAAGTCTACGAGAAGTGATGAATATGATGCTCAGATTCACTCCCGATGTAGACTCGGTGACTGAACCTATCGATACCAGCACTGACAAACTCGATCAGGCAAATCAAGCCGCTGAAAGTCATGTTGAGGATGGGGATCAACAGGAGACCTTGGAGGGGTCGAAGAAGGCTGGTGAATCCTTGCAGGTGGGCGGTCTTACTATGAAGGAAGTGAAAGATATTCTATCCAAGTAATTCCATGATGCAAATGGAGTATGGTCATGTCTAAAACTGATATATTTCAGACAAAGATTACCTTTCAAACACCCTCTCACGATGGGTTTTCGATTACTCAAGGTGAATGTACTCTACAGCACTGGGATAAGGAGCTATCAGGGCTTCAGTTGGTCATTTCTGTAGATTGGGATGCCTATTGCCAGCTCCAACAAATGAGACTATTTCATTTAACACCGGATGTGTATGGTTCTATGGAGCACGGGCAATTCCAGGAAAGCTCTGTGCAGCTGCAGATTATGTTGCAACCTGAGTGTCTTCCTCAGCTAGATGCCGATACTCTAGAATCTCAAACAGTTGTCCAGACATTATTTCAACTATCGCAACAGGAACCAGACCACCCATTACTAAAAACTGAGAATTGGTATCTACAAGCAGTGAACCAATCCCAGGTGAGCGGTGACGTAGGCTATCGAACTCTTTGGGACTATGTAGAACCAGCAGCGCTGCGCTCAGACTTTAAGCCAGATGCTAACTTTTTTGAAAGTGTCAACCAGTTTGTTCAAAACTCAAAGGCAAATCAAGATCTTTTGGCGCAAGAGGGGCAAGGTCTGAATAAAGATTTACTAGGCCAGGTCAGTCAACTATGTCAATCACTGATTGATATTAGTAGTTCCTCACAATTTAGTGATGAAGCCATTATTGATCAGCTGATGGCGGGTATGACAAATCTTGTCAAGGCATCCTTAGGAATCTCAGTAAACCTTCCTGTTGCTGAGGCGGATGCTGTTTCAGCTGCTCAACACAAGCTGACATCTGAGCAAACTACTACTGCAAAACCACAATCACTATTTACAACGGTAACAGCATTCTTTTTGCAGGAAGAATGGGCTATTGAGCATAACCGAGCTAAGCAAGTATTGCGCATGCCCTTTGAGGGAGACAATGGTAGTTGGCAATGTTTTGCTAAAACCCGAGAAGACACCCGCGAGTTTATTTTTTATTCTATGGCCCCCTTTAAAGTGCCTGAACATAAGCGCTTAGCCATTGCAGAATATATTTGTCGGGCTAACTATGGCTTAGTGCTGGGTAACTTGGAGTTAGATCTCAGTGATGGCGAGGTGCGCTATAAAACCAGCATCGATGTTGAAAATAGCGTTTTAAGTCTGGATTTGGTCAAAAACATGGTGCATAGCAATATTCATACCTTTGATCGCTATTTACCCGGATTAACTGCTATTTTGAACCAAGATATCCTCCCGGTTGATGCCATTGCTCTGGTTGAAGCTGTTTAGACGTTGATGACTAGGCTGTTTGCGTTGAAACAGATAGCAGTTGAGGCTGTTTGGGCACGCTTAAAACAAATTAACTTGTTTGCTGCGGCTAACTGTGTTTATAACTCAACTGACTAAACCCCTTCTCCGACGCTATTTAAGAGCGCTACCGTATCAAACTCGCCTGATGCGGTATGGAACCCTTATAAATGTGAGATGGCTAAAATCTGTTCTAGAAGAAATCAAGCCAGAGGTTTTGCCGGATTTAGAGCCTGTTACTGAACCAGGGGTGATTTTAGAGTTTATTCAAACACCTGTTCCCCATTACCATCAATATCGGTGTCTGAAAAATAACCCATTAAGCTGTCAGGAACCTGCCGCAAAGGAGAAAACTAGTTGTCAACAGTGCTACTTCCCAGCCATCCTGTCTGAAGGGGGACGGCTCATTGGTAAACAAGGCCAATATAACATTGGTCGATTTCTTGGACGACGGGGCATTGGTCGACTCTATGAAGGCATTCGTCTGAGTTCAGAAGAGCCTGTTATTATTCAAGAATATGTATTGCCTGAGAAATACTATAGTCCAGAAGAACAAAAACAATATCAGGAATCCTTTACTAATCTAGCAGGACTATCCTTAGCCGATGGTAGAGCCCAAGATGCCAGAATTTCGGTACCGTTGGAAGCCATTCCCGATTCGTCTGGTGAGCGCTGCTATTTGGTGACGTCAGCCGTAGACGGTAATCCTACGCTTAACCGTTACTGTGCAAACTATGGCCCATTGGATAGCAAAACAGTACTCTCGATTCTTAATCAGGTCTTACAAACGCTAATATTTCTACACCAGCAGAAGTTTGCCTTACCAGCGGGCCAGGTCCAGGATGGCATTATCCATGGCAACCTTAGTTTAGACAGTTTACTATGGGTGACTAATCCCAAAAGAAAAGATGCCGAAGGGTTTGTTTATCTCACCGATTTTGCCCTATGGGAGAGCCTTTTCGATCCAGCCATGGTGGACAGGGGACAACCTAACTATCAAGACGATTTGGCCGCCCTGGGTCAGGTGGCATTTTTTCTTCTCAATGGGGCCACTGTAGACGACCAAAGACACCCCTTAAACCCTCATCTAGATAGCGATTGGCCTGAAACGTATAACCTACTTAAACTATTTATTCTTCGATTGCTCGGCATTGATCAACCCTTTGCTAGTGCCGAAGCGGCTCGGTCTGAGTTGTTGGCTATGCCTCCAGAAGCATCCCTTAGTCTATGGGAGCAACGAGAAGCTGAAATTCTGCCTACAAAATGTGCCTGGTATAAACGTTTTTTGCCTGTGCTGATGGTGGCTGCCATCCTGGCGGCATTGGGTGGCATTGGGTGGCTGTTGCTGCGTTCCCTACGACCAAGCTATGCGGAGACTCCATTGCCGACTTGTTGCTTTGAGGATGTTGATGCTGTTCCAATGGGAAACTACAGCTATGCGGTCCCTGCGTCGGCTTACTGGTATCCTTTATTTCGGACATCGCCAGAATCTTCTCTTGAGAATTCGACCACACTATTTGATCAGCTGCAGCGCTTACATCCAGACCTGTCGTTTATACCCTATGTCACTGAAACCGTGGAAGGGGCGATCGCATCTATCCAATCAGGCCAAACCGATTTTGCCATTGTCCCGCTCACAGACTCGTTACCTGCTGACATTACTGGTACTATCATTGCTTACGATAGCCTGGTGCCCATTGTTGCCTTTAATTACCCAGAGCGCACTAAGGGAT
>JAHQVZ010000171.1 GCA_019634055.1 Leptolyngbyaceae cyanobacterium MAG.088 | reverse complement strand
GTTCTGAGTCTTTTCGTAATACGGTCGCCAGCTCATCGTTTGCCTCTCCAAGGAATCTAACGGTCGAGTTGTGCGGTGGTCAGCAACTTTGGTTTTAGTCGATAACTTTTGCTCCGTCCGCACCGACGCAGTGTTATGCGGAAGGGAAAGCAACTCACATTGTTCCATGTACTTCTTGCCACCAATCTATTCTGCCATGCATTGATCTCGTTAGGCCGTCAAAATCTGGAAATTTCGCCTGGTGAGTCGTGGAGAAAATGGCGCACCCGTGATTGATATTCAAGCAAATTTTCTCTTTCGTATCTTGGTAGTGGACCATACTTAAACACATCGCTATTATGGTCTTCGTCCACTCTAGCCCAAGTTAGAAACCTATCAAGGTCTTGCTTTGTTGGTGCATGTCTTTCAAGAGTTGTCGTAAGTGTAAGCTGACGTGGTTTTTCATATGCTGCAGATTGCCCACGAAACACAAAATTTGGACTACCCATCAAGGATTCAACAACGCGCAATAACTGTTGAGCAGATGAGACGGTAAAAGATGGTAAATCTGAAATGTACATTGCTTGTAATCAAATTCCTTGCACTCAATTAGTTCGCGGCATAACGACCAAGATCACTGGCGGCAATGGAACGTAGCGGAATTGCCATCCGGTGTTAGCCGTTATGTTGCTTTGTGCAATAGTAAATCTCTCCACTAGCTCGCGTTAGTCCCATTTTTACTGCTTCATCGCTATTAGTCAAATCATCTACTTTGATGATCTCGACATCGAACCCTGAATCACGAAGCCGCTCTACATAGTCCTGACCATAACTCCTGACATGATCTTCCTGGCCAAAGGCCTTTAGGCGTTCTTTAGGGTCCACTATTGATGGATCTTCAAATGTCTTTTCTCTGATGATAGGGACATTTAGTATTGCCCAACCAGTCTTGCTGAGAACTCGGTAAAACTCTCTCATCGCTTGTTTGTCATCGGGAACATGCTCCAATACATGACTACAATAGATCGCATCAAATGAATTTTCGGGATACTGGATATCACAAATATCCATTTTTACCATAGCATTTGGGTTGAATAGATCAGCAGTCAGATAATTGCTACCTAGTCGCTTCATGAATATTGATTCAAGACACGGCTCTGGTGCCACGTGAAGCATTTTTGGCTTACCAGCAAAGAGATCGGTTTTTTTCTGTAAGAATAGCCATAAAAGCCGATGGCGTTCAAAAGAACCGCAATGAGCACATTGGGCATCGTCACGCGGGACTATTCCGAAAGGTTTGAAGCGACTCGAACTCTTGCCACACACCGGGCAATATCTCTCATTTCCATAATACTGTACTGCATTTATAAGCTTCTTTAGATGAGCTTTAATCCCCCTCGGCAATTTGGATGGAACTGTTCTCATGTTTGGTTACTTATGTACGGCTAACGTGGAACTGAGCGACGGTCAATATTTTTGCACCAAAATCAAGATTACTCATTCTGTCCGTTCCTGCGTAGGGTTAGGCGGCAAAGCCAGAGGCTTTGTCTATGATCGCATTGGAGCTATTTTAAGCTTAAATCGCTTGCTTCAAATTATATATGAGCTAAAGTAATCTCCAATCCATCTTTATACCCATGTAATTGAGCACAATGATTGGAACACCAAGGATATAGTGGCTTATGATCGGGCCAGTAAGGCTACGATCCTGAAAGTAGCTTCTACCCCAAAATAGCCCTAATAAAAAAGAGCCAACCAGGATGCTTGTATTCCGATAATAAATATGAGCAAAGGAAAACAGAAATGCTGAAGTCAAGATGACAAGAGATCGTCTTTTGCAACCAGTTTTTTCTAACAGAATAAAGGCAAATCCTCGCCAGACAATTTCCTGAAAAATAGTAACATAGGTGTAGCGGTAAATATTAGGTATATCCAAGTATAATGGGCGCTCCCTCCCTAGAAGCCAGGGAACTAATGCAAATAGCAAAAGTTCTCCTAGCAAGATAGCAAGTGTCATTGGAAGTATGTGCAATACAGATTGAAGGTTTAAGTTGAATCCTAATCTTTTAAATGAAGGCCTATACAGAACGATATAAACTAGTAGACTCAGTGTTGGTATCCCGCCGAGGATAGGAACTAGATGCCCAAGCGATACGAGCTTGAAGTAGAGGAGCGTAGGAGGAAGGAGGAAGGCAAGGAATAGGAGTAAAACAGCTACTGTCTTTACAGCAATTCCTTGCTTTCCAAGCATCCATTTCGTAATCATTGAATTAAGTCCTAAACTCTAAAAAGTCTCGCTAATTACGAAGTTCAACCGTTTCCAAACCAATAGCATTTAGTGGTCTCGATGTCTGGAAACATTAAAGCCAAAATTCTCTCTTCCCTATCGGTTGGAACGAAGAGTTGGGTCGTAGCGGCCAATATTTTTGCATATAATACAAGTGCACTATCTCCGCTACGATTCAACTATATCTTCAGCGTCAAAAGTGACGTATAAGATCCACGATTTCAGATTTTATACGTCACTTTTGGGTGATAGCACCCTCATTTACAGAACTTATATTCAATTTGTGACGTATAACTCCTGGTAAACAGAGGCTTATACGTCACTTTTGATAGTTAAGTATGGTAAATAAGGTGCTTATGCGTCACTTTTGACGCATAAGCACCTTTATAGGCGACTTAGAGAGCACTAATGCTAAGTGCTCTCTAAGTCGCCTAGTTGACCTGCTCGCCCTTTAAACGAATTAACAAAACCAGTGGATTTCAGCCATTTCCCATCCCAGCGGTCATACTCAAAATGACCCGACCGATGATCCACCACTCCCATGCAAGACTTCAACTGGAAAAAGCTCCAAAATGGCTCAGACATCCGTGGTGTCGCCATCGACGGAGTCCCTAACGAATCCGTCAACCTCACCCCAGACGTCGCCCATCGACTAGGCCAGGCTTTTACCACCTGGCTTGCCACCAAACTCAGCAAAGCCCCTACTGAACTCCAACTCGCCATCGGTCGCGATAGCCGCATTTCCGGTCCAACCCTAATGCAGTCTGTCATGGACGGCATCGCCTCCCTCGGCGCTCAAGTTTATGATTTTGCCATGGCCTCCACCCCCGCCATGTTTATGAGCACCATCACCCCAGGGTTTGACTGCGACGGAGCCATTATGATGACCGCCAGCCACCTGCCCTACAATCGCAATGGCCTCAAGTTCTTTACCGCCCAGGGCGGCCTCGGTAAACCAGACATTAAAGAAATCCTCACCCTGGCTGAGCAAAACGACTTTTCCACAGCCGCCACAGCCGGGATCATTGAGCCTCGCGACTTTATCTCCGTCTATGCCCACCAGCTCGTTGAGAAAATCCGCACCGCCGTCAACCATTCCAAAAACTTTGAGCAGCCCCTCAAGGGCCTTAACATCATTGTCGATGCCGGTAATGGTGCAGGCGGCTTTTACGCCAGTAAAGTGCTTGAACCCTTAGGTGCCGACACCACCGGCAGCCAGTTTCTGGACCCTGACGGTATGTTTCCTAACCACATCCCCAACCCCGAAAACCACGATGCCATGGCCTCCATCTGCCAGGCTGTCTTGGACAACGAGGCCGACTTTGGCATTATCTTTGATACTGATGTAGACCGCTCCGCCGCCGTCGATCACCAGGGCCAAGAACTTAACCGCAACCGTCTGATTGCCCTAATTTCTGCCATCGTACTACAAGAGCACCCTGGCTCCACCATCGTCACTGACTCTATCACCTCCGATGGCCTGGCCCAGTTTATTGAGCAAGATTTGCAGGGTAAACACCATCGCTTTAAGCGCGGTTACAAAAACGTTATCAATGAAGCCGTGCGTCTGAACCACACAGGCGAAGACTCGTGGCTTGCCATCGAAACCTCTGGCCATGGAGCCATGCGAGAGAACTATTTTCTCGATGATGGGGCTTACCTGGTGAGTAAATTGTTGATTGAGCTGGCTAAGGCAAACCAGACAGGGCGCTCCCTGACAGATTTAATTGCTACCCTCAAAGAACCCAAAGAGAGTCGAGAGATTCGTATAAAAATTGGTGTAGACGAGTTTAAGCCCTACGGAGAAAGCGTTATTGAACAGCTTAAGGCCTTTGTTGAACAACAAACTGACTGGTCCTTGGTGCCCAACAACTATGAAGGCATTCGGGTAGCCTGTTCATCTTCAGAAGAAGATGGATGGTTTTTGTTAAGGCTTTCTCTTCATGACCCCGTATTGCCCTTAAATATAGAGTCAAATGTAGAAGGTGGCGTTATCAAAATTACTGAGCGACTCTTGACGGTCTTTAACGCTATTGAATCTCTTGATTTATCAGCCTTTTCTTAAGTCTTGGCGTTAGTCCTTAATCGTTCATAAGACATAAATAAGCAGTTTGACTTCGCAGGTTTGCCCCCAAACTCATGATTTGGGGGCTTTGGGCTAGCTAATTGAGACATATGTGTCAGACCACGATTTCAGCACCATAAACAGTGATCAATAGCGATAAGGCCACACCCCTTGCCTAGTCATAAATGCCTAACCTTCCCTGTGCCATGATCCAGGTAACTCCATCACTCATCTTTGCTAGATATGTATTAGTAACTTTAGAAAAACATACACATCAGATTGCAAATGATTACCCATTAAACACTTTGACTACATTGTCCTATTCCATGCCCTCAAACTGTCGTCACAATTCAGTCGATATTGCTACCATGTCATACGGGAATGCTGATGTGAACAGGAGGATTACTATGAATCTAGACGGACTAGGCGAAGAGCAAATACATACGCTTTTAATGCTAGTGACTTTAAATATCATTGTATTTGCAGCACTAATTGTACAAATTGAGACTGAAGTAGCCGTTTCAGGCATATGTGCTTTGTTTTAGTGGGTTTTTAGCTACTGGTATCATCTAGCTTAAAATTTATCTATACAGAGCATTAGAGGGGTAATCGAATGCGACTGGATGGAAAGGTATGTTTGATTACCGGTGCTGGTTCTGGAATCGGTCAGGCTACGGTAGAACGTTTTGCGCAAGAAGGAGCCATTGTAGTAGCGGTTGATATTAATGCTGATGCTGCTCAGATGACGCAAGAAACGATTGAATCTGCCGGTGGTCATTGCTTAGGTCTGGGGGTAGATGTCAGCGATGAAGAACAGGTGATGGGTGCGATCGCAGACACTGTCCAAAAATTTGGTCGTCTCGATATTCTATTTAATAATGCTGGTATCTCTGTCCTAAAGCCTATTATAGAAACCACCGAAGCCGACCTAGACAAGCTTTTGGGCGTAAATTTGAAAGGTGTCTTTTTTGGGTGTAAACATGGCATTAACCAAATGTTGACCCAGGGTGGCGGCACTATTATTAACACAGCCTCAGAATTGGGCATAGTTGGGCAGCCTCTCTACAGCGCCTACTGTGCCACCAAAGGCGGCGTACTTGCCTTAACCCGAGCCTTGGCCGCTGAGTGGTCAGCTCAGAATATCCGCATTAATGCCATTTGCCCTGGCCCCATTGACACGCCAATGATTCATGCAGAATTCAACCTGAGCAACGATCCTATGGCTGAGGAAAAAGCTGCGGTTTCTACAATTCCAGCGGGTCGCCTGGGAAAACCAGACGATATCGCTCGTGTGGCCTTGTTTTTGGCCACCAGTGATGCTGATTTTGTACACGGCGCTGCCATTGTGGCCGATGGTGGCAAGACCATTATCTAAAATTTTGCACTCCTAACCGGGTAACATTGCTCGCACTTTATCGACAGTCCGATAATTGCGAGCAGTAACGGGTACCCCCAAATACTTTTCTACATTGGCCGCCAGCTTAGAACGCCCAATTCCATCCGGAGCATGGAGATAAAAAACAGCGTCCGTTAGCTGATAGTGTTCAGTGGATTTTTTAGCATTGTCAATGGCTTCTCTGTTGGGCGTTTTAGCTGGTTCAGCTAGAAAAAAGAAGTGCAGTGTTTTCGGCTCAGATACGGCTTCAGGGAACGGGTTTGACTGAATCGCATCCAGCAAGTTGTCAGGGGTAAGAAGAATTAACTGGGGTCTAAATCCATGTTGTTTTTCAACCAGACTGATAATTTGTTGTGTGATTGATGAGGCCGTCTGATCAAGAGAGTCAAACACCACATTTCCACTCTGAATATACGTGCGAACATTTTTAAACCCTAGCGATGCGATCGCACCCTTGAGCTCCGCCATGGGCAACCTATTTTTCCCACCCACATTAATGCCACGAAAGAGTCCAATCCACACAGTCATTAATCTTCTCCAGCCAATAGTTGGAATACCTAACTATACCCAACAGAGACTGACCCTGGACCCATGGTGAGAGAATTATTGGAGGATGACATCAGAACTCTTATTGGCTAGAGAAAAGCCTGCTATCAAACCCTATGGCCTACTGCCTGAGGGCATTGCATGCAATGCCCCTACTGCCCATTGCCTTCCCTGGGTACTTTATGTTTGTGCAATGTCCTAACTTGCCATTGAGTCGTTTCGAAACTGGTAAAAATCGAGCTTGCTCCGAATGCTCTTCACATGCTTCTTTACCGTGTTGACGCTAATAAACAATTCTGCTGCAATCTCTTTATAACTACAGTTGGCACGCCTGAGTAACCAAATTTCAGCCTCACGGGGGGTGAGGTCATACTTTTCTGCCTCCGTCACCACCAGACTCTGAATAGACCGATGCTGGTCCTCTAAGAGGATTAATACCAGAGGATGTTCATAGGTTTCTAACTGTAGCCACCGTGCCCGAATTCGTAACATACTCAATCGTTTATCACCGATTTCAGACTCAATCACTACAGGATTTTCAGGATATAGCTCACAGCTATCAACAACTGCGCGATAAACCCGCTTAATTTCTTGACCTATATTTTGAAACTGAGTTTGATTATGGATAAACTTTTCAAGGATGGTACGAGCATTACTGTTAATGTGAACAAATTCGCTTTGTTGGTTCAAAATTAAAATGCCATCCATAAGCCCTTCGAGCACTCCCTGCACTAAAACACTGTCAAAATGGCCATTGTGAGCATTTAAATTTTTAAGGGCTTCTACAAACGTGTCCATCTGGTAGGCATCTCCTTATATAAACCGTATCCACATCCGAAACCAGGGCTTTGCCGCAGAGAAAACGACAGGTTTAATCTTAGATGTGGCGTATAAATTGGCTGTAATACAGCACTGTTTATTAATAAGTGCAGATCAATTCAGGTTATGCAGTTTTATCGCAAATGTCCTAGGCCATTAGATGGATTAGGCGATAGCCGTAACGCAGCGGCCCCTTATAGCATTTCTCAAAACCCCACTCACTACTCACGATTCACTACTCACTTACACAACCAAGGATGTATTCATCTCAATCGGGAACCGCTATATTTTTTAAACAGCTTAGCGCTGCTAATAAAAAAGCCCGACACCGTATGGGCGGGCAAGATAAAATAATTAGGAGACTGCACAAAAGGAGTCTTGGGCCGTAGGCAATGGGCTTCGACTTGTCGCTAAATCTAAAGGGTATCCTCTACAGGGGTGCACTCAAAAATGCGATAGTTTTTATGACTATCTTTAATGATGGTGAGGTATACATCTATGTTTTTGGACGTATCATCGTCTACCCTAAAGGTCACACTAATGACAGAACCATCATTATTAGAGCCGATAACCTTGGAGCCAATTCTTTGTTTTAACCCGCCTTGGTTTTTAGCATAGGTCTCCCATTTTTCTTTGATGATATCTGACGCTAAATCCTTTTGTTTAGAAGACTCCAGCATATGCCATGCTTTTTCATACTGGCCGTTGCTCAGTTCATAAAAAAACTTTTCAGCAACCAAGCGAGTAATCCATGGTTTCTCATCATCGTCATCATTAGCCAGTGATAGCTCAAACATGTCTTGAGCGTCTACTAATGTTAAAGACCGAGTTGTCCATGGCCTTTCTCCATGACCGTTTCCGGTTCGTCTGCCTCTTCTTCTATTAAAGAACTTAAACATTACCTGATTTCCTCCTAAGAATCTTAAAAAGAAGATGAATAATTGCAGTCAAGGGGGCATTGGCAAATTTCTACTTATATATAGATTCAGCCTTTGATAACTTATGCAGTTTCCCCATTGGATGCCTCCCGTAGATGACATAGGCCCAAAATATGGCTGATGGCAATAACCAGGGCAGTAAAATTTCAGCCCAAATGTATGCCTGTAAACCAATCAGTCCATAGGTCATTGTCGCTAGAAGAAATAGCAACCTGTAGCGTTGATGGCGGTTGGCTTGCTGCTGTGACAATGTCAGTGCCGCCCATTTCCCTAGCAGTGCTGCTGCAAAAATCATCCACCAATCTGGGATGCGTACTATTTGGTGGGATGATAATAAATGATGCGTGGTATAGGCGTGTATTTCTCCTCCTGTAAGGGACCTAGGGCAATTTTCCTGTGCATATATTTGCCCGTATTTTGAGTCGCACCAGTATTGCAGTGCTGGTAGCATGTCCCGTTTGTCCTCAGCATCATAATATCCACCAGACGCAATTATTGCCACTTGCTGGCTAAGATCTTGCTGCAGGGCTGCATCTTCCAAAAATTTCCAGGCAGGAATATGTTTATAAACGTATTCGGGGGGAATGGAATAATCAATGACAACGGGCAAATTCAGGGGGGACTGCGCTTTTTTTAGTGGGCCGTCGGCCTGCCCTTGATATAACTGACTAAGAAAAATACTAAGGCGTTGTTGAAAGTTGTCTTGACTTTGTAAATCTGGTTGGGGCAGATCAGGGGACGGAGACTGGTTTAATGTATTGGCCAACGACAATAGATAGGCAAATGGACAGGCTTCAACACAGGTAATATCAATGGGTAGTTTTACTTGCCAATAATGGCCATAAACATCCCCATTTAGGCTCCACTCAGGGCTGGCTATTTTCTCGTGTACGCGTAGGTCATCCCGCTCCATGGAGCCAAAAATAAACCATGTCCCCTGTTGTTGTACTGATTGTTGAACGACATTGGCTAGTTTTTCTTCTTTGGGCTTTTCTTCATCTAAAAGGTAATCTATGCCAATGACGTTAATGTTTGAGTCTGAAAGTTGTTGAATTAAGTTGGCTAGATACTCACGATCCATGGGCAGGTGCTGAAACCCTTCCAGCTGACTGCGTGCCTTATTAATTGATTTTTGATCGATGGCCACTAAAAGAACAGGGGCTGGGGTGTTTTTAGGGATTTGATGGGTAATATTTCGATAGATGGCCTGGGACCAAATCCGTCGGTTTAACAGTTCTAACCCTAGTGTTTTGAGAGGTTGTAATGAGGCGGCATTGATCAACGTAAGGAGTGTCGCTGTGGTTAAAACAAGGGCTTCTTGCTTGGTGGGTAACCATTGCCGTAGTTGTTTTTTCCAACCAAATGGGGCAAGTCGATATGCGATCGCACCAGAGGGGCTAAAAAATGAAGGAATCAGATGCGTAGACGGATAGGCAAATCGTTCGGCCGATTGAAGATGATGGCTGGCGCTTAGCAACGCCCTATGAATATCTTGATGTTTCGCCAGTTGCTGACACAAGGGTTTCAGAAAACTCTGGGCTACATCATTACGAATGGGCTCCCGCATGACGACCACCTGCAGCCCCAAGGTAACCAAAGAATTAGCAATGCTAAGCCCATTGCAGGAATTAAAAATCGCCAGCTGCAGACCGTTTTCTCGGGCCTCGGTCAAGTACTCTTCCAGTTCACTGATCGATAGAGAGACCTTGGGGGTAATGGCTATGCGCCCCCCAGTGACCATTGTCTCATCGCTATGGCCTGCAAAAAATAGCACATCCCAGCCCCGGCTATCGCAGATTACATGGGCAAATTTTTGCTTAATGGCAACCACCGTATCGTCTGGCTGCCAACTAAATTGCTCAATGTGGGCCATAGACCGGAGCGATCGCACCGACTTCCAATCTTCCTGTAGCGGCAAATTTGGATCATTACCCAAAACTGCTAGAATGCGGGCTTTTCGACCAGGTAATGCTCCCCTGGGACGAAGCCCGCCCTCCGGTTCGTCCATGGCTGTGCGCACAATGCGCAAGGTATCCGCCGGAAAAGTATCTGTTGCCAAAGACCACAGTTCCCAGGGGAGCCGTGCTATATCGTCAGAATCACAGGCCAAAAATACATCTGCCCCCCCATGCTGGTGAGGGTTTAGCCGAGCAAGTTGGGCTAACTCATTTTGAATTTGCTGTTGAATAGTCCGTCCGTCACCTTCTCCTAGCCAACGCTGAAATCCTTTCACCAATCCCTTTTCAGCTTCGGTGAGATCATGGGCCAGATCGCCAGAGCCTGGATTTAGCCGACCGCTATTGCCAGGAGACTGGGGCACGGATAACTTATAAAATCTGTGATAGCGCTGTTGCCAGAGTTGATAAGCCTTTTGGAGTTCGATGGGGTAGGGCAAACTCGCCGTCAGCTTTTTACTACGATTATCCCAAAGTAGTAAAAAGAAACACGATCGCTCATCTTGATGCCAAACTTTTAACTCAAAAACTGTACGCATTTCACACGGGTTAGAAATTCAGGAACAAACATCGTCATCATGGGGTTGCCAGTATTTTATTCTATGGGCACAGGCTCAAAACCATAGGGATCTAATGGCAACACGTGGCCTGCAGGCGAAACAATGGTGGCAACAAGTTTTGTCCCTTGTCTAGCCTCTGTACGTACATAGAGCAGTTCAGTATTCAGGGCATCTTGTTCTTCTTTTACGCTGCCTGTTAAATCAGCCACCCGGAGTCTGAGCCCATCGGGTAGAAACCCTCCCACCTGGTTTCTCAAAATTAACAATAAAGACCAGGTGGGAGTGGCAGCTGCCCAGGTAGCTGCAAATATTTGCAAAAGCGCCCCTTCACATTCAATCGTTTTAAAGACAGGCTGTAGCTGCTCAGGAATAGCCATTCCCTGATACCTCAGCTCATCTATGGCAATGGTGAATCGATCGTTGCAACGAAATTCCGGCGTGCCAGCCCCTAACATTTGCCGTGAGTACCAGCCTAAACGTTGGGATAACTGGTCTAACTCCGTACACATCCATTGGGCTGTGTTAATGGTCTGTTGCGTCAATAGCGT
>JAHQVZ010000170.1 GCA_019634055.1 Leptolyngbyaceae cyanobacterium MAG.088 | reverse complement strand
CCAGGACAATTTCAGGAATGGAAAGAAATTGGGGGCTAACATATAGCTATAGACTTTTTCAAACCTGTAAAATTGGCTTAAGGAGGAGGTAGCAATGAGCTTATCCATCATTGATCAAGTCATTGAGCAATTAAGCACTATGCCACAGTCCTTACAGCAGCAAGTTCTTCAAGTTGCTCGGATGTTGGGCTCAGTCAGAATTCAAGGCACACCCGGTCACAAGTTGCTTAAGTTTGCTGGTTCTATCCAATCGGATGATCTAACCCTGATGCAGGATGCTATTGAGGAAGGTTGCGAACAGGTAGACTTGGATGAGTGGTAGCTATTTACTTGATACCAATATCATCATTGGTCTATTTGCCGGGCAAGCATCGATTATTAACCATCTTCAGCAATCTGATGAAATTTTTATCCCCAGTATTGCCCTTGGAGAATTACATTATGGTGCGCGGAAGTCTGGGCGAGTTCAGAAAAATCTAGAACGGATTGAGGAGTTTGTTGCAGATGCCACTATTGTTGATTGTGATTCGGCTACAGCCCAACAGTACGGTGACGTTAAAAATCGATTGAGAGTAAAGGGACGTCCGCTCCCCGAAAATGACATTTGGATTGCGGCACTGGCTCTACAATATGACTTAGTGTTAGTCACACGCGATGCACATTTTCAGCATGTGGAAGGTTTGCAAACCGTACAATGGTAATTTGCGGCCAGCCAGCTAACACTACGTTGGTACGGCGGGGCAAAAGTTATTCATATCGAGGCAAGGGACTGACCGCCACACAACTCCAACGTTAGCTGACTCTCAGTGCTTGCAATAATCGACTCCATCCATGCAATGCAATTCTCACGGGATTATGGGAGCGTAGTGGTCGAGTTAAGCCATAATCCAGAGAACGATTAGAATGTTCCTCTGTAAATGTGGCAAATAGGTGATCAAAAATAATTAAAACACCCCCGTAGTTGCGATTAATATATTCTGGATTTGATGCATGATGCACTCGATGGTGAGACGGTGTATTAAATATCCATTCAACCCAACCCAATTTTGGAATAAGTTCAGTGTGAATCCAAAATTGATACAGAAGGTTGATGCTTAGGGTTGTTGCGATCGCAATAGGATGGAATCCTAACCAACACAGTGGGGCAAAGAACAGAAAATTTCCTGACAACCATCCTGTCCAGCCTAATCGATAAGCGGCGGATAGGTTGAAATGGGTGGATGAGTGATGGACCGCATGGGTTGCCCATAGCCAGGGTACCTGGTGAGATAACCGATGGTACCAGTAGTAGCAAAATTCAAGTCCTAGAAATAGCAACAATAGGCTCCATCCATGGTTCAAAGAAACCGTCCATAAGCGGTGTTCCCAAACGAATGAATATACACCGATGGGAATCGCACCAAAAATGATTCTACTGAGGTGATAACCCAGCATAACGCCTAAAGAGGCTAAGCTTTCTTGCCAAGAGAACCTACCCTTGCGGCTACGGTGAATAAGGATGGCTTCGAGCAAAATAATGCTTAACAAGATTGGCAATACACGAAGGACAATAGGGTATTGCAGCATGGTGGATGATCTTAAAATAGTAGGACAAAAAGCTGTTACGAAAACAGGGATGAGAGTTTCCCATCCCTACTTAGAAATTAAGCGTTGCTGATCCTCGGGATGATTTCATCTGAGAAACATTGGTAATTGGCATCTTCACCAGATCGATGCATTCCTTAAATCAGCAACGGCAGAAATTACCTGAGCTTGCCAATAATTGATTAATGACAGGCTATCGGTTAATCGTGCGAGTCGTGCTCTGGGAGTTACCGTTGGAGCCAGTGCGAGTCGTGGTTTGTTGTCCGTCTCCCGCAGTACGAGTCGTGGTTTGGGAGTTACCGTTAGTACCTGTGCGCGTAGTCGTTTGCTGTCCGTTCCCGATTGTGCGCGTGGTAGTTTGGGAATTGCCGTTGGAGTCTGTACGTGTAGTTGTTTGTTGCCCGTCTCCCGCTGTGCGAGTCGTGGTTTGAGAGTTACCGTTGGGGCTGGTACGGGTAGTGCTTTGTTGAGCAAAGGCAGGTCCGCCTAGAAGGGCCAGTCCAAGGACGAAAGACAAGCTGAGAATTGATTTTTTCATAATGTGCTCCGTTTGGAAGATGAGTCTTAGCAGTTGAGCGCCCAGCGGTTGCTGGATGTCTACACAATAGGAGCTGTGTCGATGCTTTTAGTAGGGGACAACGTCCTCACCTGTAGGGACTTTAGTCCTAGAATTTTGGGGACTAGCCGAGACCAGGCGTTGTTCAATATCCTAGGGTTAGGAAACTTCAGCACTTGCCATGGGCCTACTTCCCAAGTCTCAATCATCCTTACTACGCCTACTGACGACGCTAGAGTGGGTGCTATTGGGTATCGTTGCGATCGCGCAAATTCTACTAGCACTGATCAACGCGACGCCGATTTTACTGATGGTGAATGGTCTAGTTCTCGGGGTTTTTGCCGCATTAGGTCGAGTGAAACCCCATAGAAAGCCAGCTAAACAGATTTATACCCTTGTGGAATTTGGCCTCATTTTCTATTTGGTCGTATTTGGTAATCTTGCCTTACCTACCATGCTGTTTGTTGTTTTGGTAATCCGCAACTGTTTGTTGTGGGCAGGGGGCCATCGAGTTTGGGTGACCGGTTTTGCGTTCTTAGGCTGTCTTCTGACTCTGGCCTATAATTTAGCCAATCAGAACTTCCTCTTAAATATTCCTCCGGAACAATTTGCTACGGTTTGGCTGGGTGCTTTTTTGAGTATCGGCCTAGTGATTTTATTTCTCCATTTATTGGTTGATGCAGCTCTCAAGGAAATTCAAGGACAGGAAAAATTAGCAGCTGCTAATGATCGATTGCGTCAGTATGCATTGCGTGTAGAAGAGTTAGCCACTATTCAAGAACGTAACCGCATTGCCCGCGAAATCCATGATTCCTTGGGTCACTCTTTGACAGTGTTTGGAATTCACCTGGAAGGAGCATTGCGTCTGTTGCAATCGAATCCGGTCCAAGCAACAGAACTTTTAGTAGAGGCGAAACAGTTAAACACAAGTACCCTACAGGAACTACGTGAGTCAGTTACCGCCTTACGCACTGACCCGTTACAGGCGAAAACGCTGCCTGCTGCGATTACTGAGCTAATAACAGAATTTCAGAAATCCACAGGCGTTGTATCGACCTTCGATAATCATCTAAAATCATCGCTTTCCTACGAGCTGAATGTGGCCACTTACCGGATCGTGCAAGAAAGTTTAACCAATATTCGTAGGTATGCGATGGCAACGGAGGTGACGATTGCCCTTATACAATCTGCTACGGAGTTAATCATTACGATTACTGATAATGGCAGCGGGTTTGATCTGACCCAAAACACCACTGGTTTTGGTCTGCAGGGGATGCAAGAACGGGCATTGGCCCTCATGGGGCAGCTAAAAATAGTCACAGCTCCCAATCAAGGATGCTGTGTCATGGCTACATTTCCCGTTTCACAACAAATAGATGATGACACATTATGATTCGCTTACTGATTGTTGATGATCAAGATTTAATCCGTCGTGGATTAAATGCGTTACTTTCCACTGACCCAAACCTGGAGGTGGTGGGCGAAGCTGCGAACGGACAGGAGGCTGTCACAAGGGTGACTGAATTAAATCCTGATGTTGTTCTGATGGATGTGCGTATGCCTGTGATCGATGGAGTCGCCGGGACCCGTCAAATCTGTCAACAGTTTCCTTCGACTAAAGTACTGATGCTGACCACCTTTGATGACCAGGAGTATGTGGCTCAAGCTCTGCAGGCCGGGGCATCGGGCTATTTACTCAAGGATACTCCCTTTGAAGAGCTGACCCAGGCAATCTCCTTGGTTCATAAGGGATATACTCAGATCGGTCCTGGGTTAGCGACTAAAGTGCTTGTACACCCTGCTGTTGTTGCCCCGTCAGACGATCTTGAAATCTGGCTAGCGCTGTCCGAGCGAGAAAAAGATATTGTTCGTTTGGTTTCCCAAGGCTATAACAATCGGGAAATTGCCCAATCTCTCCACATTGCGGAAAAGACTGTGAAAAATGACATTACTAATATTTTGAATCAATTAAATTTACGAGATCGCACCCAACTTGCGATCGCATCGCTCAAGGTGGGATTTCCAGATCTATAATTTCGGCAATAGCTAGCAGGTTACTACGTCGCTTTAGAGTTATTTTCTAAACAAGACTTAAACTGTTGCCAGTTGTCTTGTTATGAGCCGAATATAGGTTTGTGTAGGATTGATTCTTACGGAAGTAAGCGTAGTATCTCTAAATTCTCAAATTACTAGTTGAGTTCAAGAGATATAGTCATCCGTCTTGATTCTTGAGGGTAGATCGGTATGATCTGAGAATCTATATCTATCAGCGCATCGCCTGTCGCTTATCGTTATGAGTTCGGAGACTTCATCAGCCCCTAAAACCGCCGCTATCGAAGAGTTGAAAGCATTTATCAAGACGCAACGAGATGGCCGTCAGGTCAAGAAGGCCCTTGCGGTAAAACTGCTCTATCAAGAGCATACCTATGAATCAATCGTCAGCATTTTGGACGTCTCGATGGGCTTTATCGCGAAGTGGAAACAGGCGTATGAAGCCGAGGGACTGAGCAGCTTTCCCCCTCAGCATAAAGGTCGCCAAAGCTATTTGACTCAGGCCCAAAAGGACGCTGTTATCGAATGGCTAGGCACTAAAGATATTTGGACGTTGAATGAATTGGAGTATCACCTGGCTAGCGAATATGGGGTGAGTTATGAGTCTAAACAGAGTTACTACAATTTGTTTGAGTCAGCGGGTCTGAGTTGGAAGAAAACCCGCAAAGTCAATCCCAAAAAAGATGCCGCTCTGGTTGCCCAAAAAAAGCTGATATCCAACGGCTATTGGCACGCTATCGCCCCGAGATTGAATGCGGCAACGTGAGAGTGCTGTTTGTAGACGAATGTCATCTGATGAGTGGTGATCTTGAAGGCTATGTTTGGGGACGTCGAAACCAGCGGGTCGAGGTGCCCATTATCAATGAGCGGCAGCGACAGACTTACTACGGAGCGCTGGATTTACTGAGTAAGCGTGTCTTTATTGAGGCTCAAGACAAGGGAAATACAACGTGTACATTGGCTTACCTGAAGTTCTTGCAACGTCAGTTTCCAGACCAGCGCTTGCTCATTTTATGGGACGGGGCCAGTTACCATCGCGCAGACGAGATAAAATCCGCCCTAAGTGACCTAAACTCAGACCTACCAGAATCTCAATGGCGGATACATTGCATTCGATTTGCGCCGAATGATCCGACTCAAAATCCGATTGAAGATGTGTGGTTACAGGCGAAAACTTGGGTCAGACGCATGGCGGGATTAAAGCCTTCTTTCATCGGTCTCAAGGCATTATTTGAACAATTCTGCGCATTGGAGATTTTTGATTTTCCCAAAATGTACATGTATGGAACATTCTCACCAATCAAGTAGGAACGCTATAGATTCTGTAAGTTTTTTATTGCTGAACTTTTCCAGGACGCTAGTTTTTCAGAATCGTTCAATAACTCGTCTAAGATATTTGCCACTAGAAAACTGTCTCATTATTTTTCTAAATACTTGCAGATAAATTCCCAAGAATCCAAAAAGGGATAAAAATAAATAAATGGCTGCATATAGCAGTTTTGAATATATAGCGTTCCTACTTGATTGGTGAGAATGT
>JAHQVZ010000169.1 GCA_019634055.1 Leptolyngbyaceae cyanobacterium MAG.088 | reverse complement strand
GACCGTCAAGTTGTTATTTTACAATCAGCCATGCCTGTAGCGGTCAATTCGTTGATCTGGGTGACAGAGTTAGGGGGAGACACTGTACGTGTGGCCAGAACCATTGTTATGTCAACATTACTCAGCCTGGGCACTCTCCCAATCGTATTATGGCTGAGTAGTCGCTGATGCATAGTGTGAAAACGTTTCACGTGCGGTGTCACAGTCTCGTGAGATCTGTTCTTTTAACGCATCTAAAGAGGTAAATTTCTGCTCTGGTCGAATAAAATTCTCTAAACTGACTGTTAACGTTTTCCCATACAAATCTCCTTCCCAGTCAAACAGATGGACCTCCACACTCATATCTTGACCATCAACGGTAGGACGATGACCAATATTCATTACACCGAAGATTGGCTTTTGATCCGGTAGAATGCCAAACGCCTTGACGCTGTATACCCCCTGACAGGGAATAAATTTATCACTGGGCAGCCTCAGGTTTGCGGTTGGAAATCCAATGGTGCGACCAAGTTGTTTGCCAAGCACAACCACACCGGTCAGCGTATAGGAACGTCCTAACAACTGGTTCGCTGTGGTCAGTTTCCCATCGGTCAACGCTTGGCGAATACGGGAGCTACTGATGCGGCCTTCGGCATCATTATGTAGAGGGACTATGGTGACTGGGATATTGTGACGGGCAGCGATCTCATATAGCAACTCCGTATTGCCCCCACGGTCTTTACCAAAATGAAAATCGCTGCCCACGCTAATGTGTGTTGCCTGTAAATCCTTAATTAATATCTGCTCTACAAATGTGGTCGCATCAAGATTTGCCAAAGCAGCATCAAATGGCAGCAATACCAATTGATCTACCCCTAAACATGCCAACTGGCAACTTTTCTCTTCAAGTGGCGTTAGTAACGGACGAAAATGCCCAGAGAAAAATTCCCGTGGATGGGGAAAAAATGTCACCACCGACGCCCACTCAGAAAAGCTAGACGTAGAAACAGAGCCTTTTTCCACAGTACTATTACCAGGCAAATGGCTATACCCAGATGCCTCAGCAGCCTGTAAACATATGTCCTTAGCTAATACCAAAGATGGTAAACCACCTTTGTGGGTCAAGACAGGCTCAATTACTTGCTGGTGGCCAAGGTGCACACCATCAAAGTTACCAAGCGCAATTTTAGTCGGCTTTTTAGCTGACGTAGGAGACGAAGTAATCCACACACCTTACATTTTCACATGAAAATTCGAGCATAGCGCAGGATTACTTCCTCGCCCCCGGTTTCTAATGCGCCTGTTCTACTGGCTCAGTCATTGCCTGCACAAAGTCACTGTAGGGACTCACCATCTGCACGTTAGCTACATCTACAATCGTAATGCCAGCAACTACCGCAGCAACCATCCAAAAAAATGGATCGAGCTCTTGCAAAATCTTACCCATGATGAACTATCTCCTGAAGGAACGTGTGTTCTAAGCGATGTGTGTCTGAAACTGATAATGTTTCCTACTCTAGGAAACCCATACAGCTCACATTTCTATTCTTCCTGAAGCACTTTGTAAAGCTTCTGAGCGAGATATTTCTTTATTAAGAGTAAAAATTAGAGATTTTTCTCCCTATCCTGATCCACCTTGTCGCAAATCTAGATCCACCTTTCAGCAGTCGCCAGTCCACTAGCCCATCAATATCACCGTATCAATCACGTGAATAATGCCGTTACTTGCTCGCACATCTTCGGCTAGAACCGTCGCATTTTTGATTTCTAGTGGATTATGACTACGGATGGGTATTGGTGACCCCTCAACAGATACTAGCTCGGATACCGTCTGTAGTTGGGCTGCATCCCAGAGGCCAGACACTACGTGATAACAAAGGATACGTCCTAGCTGTGGAGGATTTTGCACCAAATTGTTTACCGTATTTGGTGGCAGCTTGGCAAATGCGTCATCATTTGGGGCAAACACCGTGAATGGGCCTTCGCTCTGTAGCGTTTCTACCAGGTTGGCTGCTTGCACAGCGGCCACTAGGGTTTCAAATCCAGGTGTTTTCAGCGCAATATCGACAATCGTTGCCATGGTTCTATAAAAGAAAAAATTGACAGTCAAGCCCCAAAAAATTTGTAGGGGTACGGCCTTGTGCCTACCCCATGCTGACAGGAATAACAAGTTAACGATAGTCAGCTGTCTGAATGTCTCGCAGTCTGGCCTCAGAACGGGTCAGCCGATCCATTTGTGCTTCAAAAAAGCGTCGGTTAGCCATCAAATGCTCTGGATTACTATCATCCAACGGGTAATACAGGGCCGCTCGTAACGCCTGAATCACAGCCGATGTCACGTTATACATAGATCGCTGAAAGGTAATGCCCAACTGAATTAGCTGATCGTCCTCTCCTCGGCAGTGCTGGTGGTAATATTCTTCCAAATATGGGGGCAAAAAGCGCATCATATCGTGCATCAGCAGCGTGGGGGGAATGCCCGCACTGCCCACAGGAAAGACATCTGCATAGAGAATGCCATAGTGAAAGTCGGCCTGATCGCGGGGTACCTGCTGCATCTGCGCATCGTAGGATTTAGTGCCCCGGAATGGTGTGGTTCGATAGAAGATTGCTTCTACATAGGGTAGTGCTGCTTCATAGAGCCAGGTAAACCCAGCCGACTTAGGAATAATTTCAAAACACTCATCCCCAATATAGACATGGTGATAAATGGGACGTCCTGCCACTGCAAAAATGCCATTCACCAAAAACTCCATGGCATCAGGGACGCCTTTGAATCCTCCTTCGTCATAAATATCCGACATCTCAAAAAAGACCGGAGCCATGACCTCCCAAAAGAGACCCAGATTGGCATAGTAAGACCGTTGCCGCACCTGTTCCAAAAACATCTCTGGGAACAGCTTATATAGCCCCAACATGGCAATATTGCCCTTAAAGTAAGCCTTGATGGCCTTGTCTGCCGCTGTTTTATACGCCTCAGTGTAAAGGTAGGCATTAAATTTCGGATTGATATCCTCATGCCAGAACATCGATCGCATGCAGGCTTCGGCAAACTCCATATTGATGCGGTCATGGCCTAGATGATGCAACAGTCGGGGTAGGCGACGACCCGATACTCCTTTGTCGATAAACTCCATGAGCTCAGGGTGAGCTTCCCCACGCCCACGCCAGACTCTCAAAGTCGATTGGTCGCCAGCATAGGTATTGTGGCGATCTAAGTATGGCTTAGAAAGAAAGTACTTAAAAAAGGGCAGCGGCTCTAAAAATACACGCTCGCCAATGTACAACAAATCTCGCCAATAAAAGTCCATTGGCACAGCATAGGCTTTATATATACCGATGATTTGCATCAGGTTTTCTGGCGTATCTGGCAGCATCGACCCACCCGCCTCTAGCCGATGAATCACATCAGCATGGGGATGAGTAGACGGCGGCAATGGTGCAGTCATTGTTGTAGACATAATCCTTACCCAAACAAAAAACAATCACGTAGGTTGGGGTCACCCTAATCAACCCATCTATATCAACCGAGACAATTTACGCAACCCAATAAGTCAATTTTCAATAAGTCAATCCACAATTTTTGGCGCTTCCGTGCTCCCTAACAACAGGCCGCCGATATCTTCCAGCGTCACTGTCTGTTGATTGCGAGGAACAATCTCAATTGCCTTTACCTCCCTGGGTTCACTCCAGCGGAATAGCCAATTGGGCTGCACGCCCAAGGCAATGATTACGGTGACAAGTATCAAGGCTGGTGCCTTCTCATTGAATGAAACCTTAGGGAAATAGGCCCGCTGATTATCCAACCGCCCAAAACAGGTACGATTCAACAAAATCACAAAATAGACCGCTGTTAAACCCGTGCCGACTACACCCATCAGTGCCTGCCAATGAAAGACACGGTAACTGCCCTGAAAAACAGCAAACTCAGCGGCAAAACTTACTAATCCTGGAATACCAGCACTGGACATTGCTCCCAACAACAATGTTGCACTGACAAATGGTAATCCACGTACCGGATTCATTAATCCATTTAACTGGTCTAGCTCACGGCTACCCACCTTCGCTTCAATCAAACCGACCAAATTGAACAAGATGGCCAATACCAAACCATGGGCAACCATCTGGGCAATGCACCCTGATAAACTCAAATCGTTGCCTGCTGCACTGCCCAATAATACATACCCCATATGACTTACTGAGCTGTAGGCCACCATCCGTTTAATATCTCGCTGCACAATCGCCAGAAATGCGCAGTAAATGATAGTCATAGCTGCCCATATTGCAATCCATGGTGCAATTACCGCCCACCCATCAGGTAGCAAACTAAAGCCAAATCTCAGCAAGCCATAGGTCCCCAGTTTGGCCAGCACCCCACCCAGCATAATGGCGACAGGTGTCGAGGCGGCTACATAAGTATCGGGTAGCCAGGTGTGCAGTGGCACCATAGGAACTTTAATGCCAAAGCCGATAGCCAACGGAAGCAACAGCAGTACTTGTTTCTGTACCGGCAAACTAGTTTTTGCCAGAGCAGCATAGCTAAAGTTCTCAGCGCCCCCCAGCCATAGCAAACCAAATCCACCAATTAAGATCAAGGCACCGGAAATGGCGGTATAGATTAAAAACTTAGTGGCCGCATAACTGCGCCGTTCACCACCCCAGATATTGATCAACAGATATAGGGGAATGAGGCATGCTTCATAAAAAAGAAAGAACAGCAGAAAATTCTGTGCTAAAAACGCCCCTGAAATGACGCTGCTGGTCAGCAGCATTAAAAAGTAGAAAAGACGAGGGCGATCGACATCGGGCCTGGCACTGTAGATCGCAATCCAGGTGAGGAATGTATTGAGCGCCACCATCAGCAGACCCAATCCGTCTATGCCTAACTCATAGTTGAGGCCGAGAACCGGTAACCAGGTTGCGGATTCTCCCCACTGGAAGTGACTATTGCCAAGGTCAAACTGACTAAACAACCAAATATTCCATATCAAGGGAATCCCGGCTCCCCATAGGGCCACCAGCTTTGCTTTGGTAGCGGGAAAGAGAATTACGGCCAGGGCCCCTAGCAAGGGCAATCCTATGAGTAGAGTTAATATCATCGCTTCTAATCAGTGATAAGGGGGTAAAGGCTTTGACAACAATTAGTAGTAAAGGTCTTTAGACCCTAAAGAAGGTCTTTAGACCCTAAAGACAACAACTTGACCAAGGTGAGGTAAATAGCTCCAACTCATGAATAGACCCAGGAGAGCCACGCATAATGAAATGGTGAGAATGTAAACCTGAAACCGCCCCGCATTGCTATATTTGAGGGTTTCACCACTGAGTAGAGACACGACGCCCACCAGGTTGACAACGCCGTCAATCACGTAGCGTTCTAGCCAGTTAAAGACTGTGGCTGTGGTG
>JAHQVZ010000168.1 GCA_019634055.1 Leptolyngbyaceae cyanobacterium MAG.088 | reverse complement strand
GAAAGGTCTTTAAAGAGAAGATGTAGTACGTCTGCAGAAAAGAGAACGAGAATCTGCAGAAAAGCAAATTGTTTTGATAAAGAGCCTTCGGTATTCTGTAATTGTTCGATAAACATCAGTGAATCAGCTTATTTTTTTGCTTGCCTTACTGATTTACATCTGAATCGTTATTACATCATCAGATGATTCATATCACTGCTAAACGATAATTACCTCCTTATTGTGATCTTGGAGCTTGTGCAATGCCCTTCCTACCATTTTTCACAGTTTGTCTGGCCTTTTTCCTCTTCTCTGAGGTTTTGACTCCTAAGCCGAAGCAAAAGAAACCAGATGATAACGCCACCAAACTGTTGATTGAGCTAAAAACCAACGATAGTTGACCAGTTTAGCCATTATCTGATTTGAGCAGTAACCACCTATTGAGAGGACTACACCATGATTGTTCCATCTTCAATGACAGCAATGAGAACGCAGCGTATAGAGCTGTTCACTATATTGATGATGTCTCTGTGGAATAAGCTTAAACCTCAGCCTGGTTGTGAAGCCGATTGTTGTTAGTAGATCGTTAACTTTACAGGTTTAGGTTAGGGCGGTGGTACGCGCAAGCGCATGGTCTTGGACCTTTGTTAGCAGTGGTGAGTGAGAAATGGTGTTTCGAAGATCACAACGATTCTGCTAAAAGTCTCTTTTGATCAAAAAATAGATTTTGAGAGCATACTGTTAACATTCACTAATCTTGTGAATTTTGAATGTTGCTGACCTTATAAATGATTCGATCTATGGGCTGTTAACCAGTCACTGACGCAACGGATTGGCTCATTTTTGGCAGCGGCAGTATTCCTCAAGTTTTGCTGTGACAGTAAGGGGTAAAGCTCGCTTTAAAGGCGTCTTTGCTCCTTTTTTTTATGTCATTCGTACTCGTGGTCTATCAAGGCTAAATTTGGGGATAGATGAGGCATGGGCTAAAGCATGGTCAACCTTAATACCCTATTCACTACGCCCTATGCCCTGAGACGACCCCAATCTTTAGATTTGACACTGCACTAGTATTGCGTCTAGTTTTAATTTTCGAGTAGAGGCGTTTCTTAGCAATGCAGCTTTCATACTTGAAACACCATTCACTATTCACCACTCACTATTCACGGTCCTAATTCGAATATTTAAGTTTGACAGTCTACTAGTCTTGTTCATCGCGGTTAAAACGCAGATTATCAAGGGTTTGTCCGGGGGGGAGATCGACAAACACTCGGTCGCCTGAGGTAACCCCGTCTAAAATTTGGATCTGCTGGCCTACTTGAGGGCCTAGGGTTACAGGCCGAAAGCGAATGTTTCGCTTGTTTTCACCAGGGACGAGTACGCCGGTTTCGCCCCCTTGGGTGACAACGGCGACAGCAGGCACTACAAGCGCGTCGCTAAGACGATTACCCAGGAATGCTACATCTACGTTCATATTTGAACGCAGTTGCGCCAGACCATTTTCTAAGCTGATTCGTACCTGAAATATGGTGACGTTTTGACGTTCGATAGCTTCTGGGGCAATGAGGCGTACAGTTCCTTTAAAAACAGTCTCAGGATAGGCCGTCGACAAAATTTCTACGGGTTGCCCTACTTGAATTTGTCCTAAATCGGCCTCGGGGACCTCGGCAACAATCTCTAACCCATTGGCAATGGCAACAATGGCGCTGGATGTGGCTGAGGCTGCCTCTGAAGCGGCAGTAGTGGGTGTTACAAAGGCTCCAACGGTAGCAAATTTTTGGGTGACAACACCGCCAAACGGTGCACGAATAATTGTGTTATCAATGCGGGTTTGAATAGCGGAAATTTGTCCACGGGCACGCTCTAAGCGAGCCTCGGCCTGGGCAACATCCTCTGGATCTGGGTTGTCTTTCAGGTCTGCTAGGCGTTGTTGGGCTTCTGTTACTCGTGCCTCTAGCTGACGTACGTTGGCCTGGGCGCTATCAACGGCATTTGTGCTGTTGTTGAGTTCACGGGTAGAAATTGCCCCTTGGTTATAGAGGTTGCGATCGCGCTCTAAATCTCCTGTTGCTAGACTCAGTCGCGCTTCTGCCTCGACAAGCTGAGATCGCACCGCTATCACATTCGCCTCAGCCTGGGCTAGTTGAGGTGGGTCTGTGCCCTGCAATAAATCTTGTAGTTGAGCTTCGGTCTCAGCTAATGTTGCCTGATTTTGGCGTAGTTGGGCATTGAGGTCATCAATATCCATGCGGGCAACAATCTGGTCTTGTTCAACCGTATCCCCTTGCTCCACCAGCAGTTCTGATACAACACCTGATGTTTTTGGGCTCAAATTTACCGTCTGAACGGCTTCTACTTCACCACTGGCATTAATGCGAATCGTGACTTCCGTTGATTCTACGGGTACGGTCAATGTGGCCACATCATAGTCTTTATCGCGATAGCGCTTCACTACAACGGCGCTGATTCCCAGAATTGCGATCGCAATGCCACCGACAATCCACAGCAGGTAACGCTGTTTATAAACCCATTTCACTCGTTAATGACTCCGTGGTAATGCCCGAGATTATATGTAGCTTAACGAATTTATTAACCTATCAGGGCTGATAGACCCGTCCACAGTTAAACAACTAAACGAAAACCTCTACAGGACTGAAACCATAGTAGATAAGTTGTGTCGAGCTTGACATTCAAATCGCTCTTGAAACAGAGGCCAATGATAAATAACAGGGCGGTCTAAAAACTGAGCTAACAAGGCCTTGCGTTTAGTGCGATAAACCTGTTCTGAAACCCATGCATATTCTTGACGGATCTGCTCGTTATATTGTGAAAACCGCTGCGCACTTGTCCCTAAAATAGCCAAGTCGATATCTAACATCCAGCCAGCTAATTTAGCCATCTCGCCAGGTTCAGGCTCTATAAAGTGGCATGTGGCCATAATTAGCGATTCTACACAGTGGATCTGATCTATCTCCACGCCATTAGTCTGGAGAAATGCAATTGCCTGATCGGCACTCTGGCGTTCATTGTCAGGTGCTTGGGGCTGATAAACCACATCGTGATACCACAGGGCGAACTCAAGCAGACTACGGCTCTCCCATGGTATGGGAGTAGCCTCCATAGCCCAGTCCAGCAGGTCTAAACATTCATTTATATGCTGAACGTTGTGGTAGGCCCGATGGAGTTCAGCATAGGCCGTAGTAATACGCTTAAATTCGAGCTCTATGGCAGTCTGATCATCAATACCAAATTGCAAACACAGACGCCGCCAACGTAACAGACTCAAAGCTTGGTAAGAATTCAAGACTATTTCAGGACTCTATGCCAAATCTGATTAGATAACCAATTTAGGGTTGTCAAGGCTTTGCCATAGCTATCGCTCATTGCCTGACAAAACCGCTGTCAACTCAGCTGGCACAAAGGCAGCGGCCTGACTACGAGAAAAGTCAGTCAATGCATTCCAGGCTGCTCCCAGGAGTTGATCGGGTTGTAAATCCTCCTTGACCAAATCCCATAGACGAATAACTTCCTCTGTATGAAGACGGTTATCTTCGGTCAGAGCTGCCAAAATTTGCTGACGCAGGTATCGCCCTTCCTCGGACATTAAAAACTGCACCCCTAGCCCTGCAGTAGGAATCAGGTTAAAGCCCTGATCGCTTTGGGCAATGCGGATCATATTCTCCAGACGCTGCCATTGGAAACGACCATCTTTGAATAACACATCAATTAGCCGCCGTCGTAAGGACTCGGTTTCACCCATTAGCAAACGACGTGCTACGTAGGGATAAGCAATTTCTACAATTTTGAACTCTGGATTTAAGGTCAGGGCCAGTCCCTCTTGAGTCACCAGGGAACGAATGATCAACGCAAACTTAGCTGGTACTCGGAAAGGATATTCATACATCACTTCCGAAAACTTATCGGTGATGCTCTTAAAGTTAAAATCACCGACACTTTCACCAATGGCTCCATCAAAGACCTCTTGCAGAGCAGGCACAATGGGCCGTATATCTACACCAGGGGTGAGAAAACCTAGTTTGACAAAGTCATCAGCCAGTTTTTCGTACTCTTGGTTAATTAAATGGACCACTGAGTCCACCAGGGTTTCCTTCATTTCCTGGGTGAGCTGGTCCATCATGCCAAAGTCAATATAGGCCATGGCCCCATCGGCCATAGCAAAGAGGTTGCCGGGGTGAGGGTCGGCATGGAAAAAGCCAAACTCTAGTAGCTGCCTTAGTCCTGAGGAAACACCAATGGTGACTAGAGTATCGGAATCTAACCCTGCTGCTTTAACTCGTTCAATATCGGTCAGCTTAAGACCATCAATCCACTCCAGGGTGAGCACTCTGGTACTGGTGTAACGCCAGTAGATAGCTGGCACCTTGACTTTGGGGTCATCCGCAAAGTTGGCAGCAAATGCTTCGGCATTACGACCTTCATTTAGATAGTCGATTTCTTCAAACAGTTTGGAGCCAAACTCATCCACAATCAGCGTCAGATCATGGCCCAGGTTAAGGGGTAACCAGGGGGCAATCCATCCTGCCGCCCAGCGCATGAGGTATAGATCTCGACAAATAATGGGCACTAACCCAGGCCGTTGCACCTTAACTGCCACATCTTCGCCCGTATACAGTCGAGCTTTATAAACTTGGCCAAGACTTGCTGCCGCAACTGGTTCTGGCGATATGTAGCTATACATTTCGTCGGAGGTACGCCCCAACTCTTTTTCAATAATCCGACTAGCTATCTGACTATCGAAAGGAGGCAGCTGATCTTGAAGTTTGATCAGTTCATCCAAAAAATTGGGATTAACCAAATCAGGCCGTGTTGAGAGGGCCTGACCGACCTTAATAAATGTGGGACCTAGATCCGTTAATATTTTGCGTAGCTGTGCCGCTCGTCTAGGTTCGTTGATTTTTTGACGTCCTAGAGCACGATCAAGCAACAGCCCCAGGACAAAGCTGCCTAGCATCAAGACTACGGAAAGTGCTCGCCAAAGCACAGTCCAAAGACGAAAGCGATAGTGGTCTGCGATTTCAACTGCATCATACCGCCGCATCTTTTCAAGATCAGCCATACGTTCTTATCTCCTAAGCAGAACGCCTAGACAAGAAGGCACAGTGACACCTGGGTGGGACGAGTATCATCAGCCTTCGCCCTAAGCATTGAACCATGAGCCAAACTACAGATGGCCCAACATCCAATAGTAAATGTCTTAATCATAGTATAGGTAAATACACTTTTGTTTAGATTTGCCGTTAAGGTTTTGATTCATAGTTCAATCAGCTTGAAAGACAGTCATCAGAAAGCATCAATGCTGCTAACTGCCAAAGGCCTATGCTTTCTGGACTGATAAGTGATTCAGCCTACTTCAGTCTGACTATAGTGCTGCTCACAAACCCTTAATGTATCAGGACGTTTGCTATATCAAACAAAAAGGAGAGTCCCTCGGGACTCTCCTTTTGAAGTAATAAACATGATGTCAAACATGACATCACATAGGAAATAAGGAATTAAACGGCACCTGCCGTAGCCTCAAAGTCAATCAGCCAACTAACGACAGCTCAGATAAAACCGTAAAGCTAGAGAGCTGCAAGTTCGGTAATTCCGCATTTAAGCAACCCCAAAAATACCACCAATAATGGATCTAAGGATTGTCAGTAAAAAGGCACCGATAATAGCACTCCAAATGCCCCAACGTAGACGAAACCCTTCAACTAGCTTTGCTGATAAACCAAACAGAATTAGGTTGATGAGTAAACCACCGAGGGTTACAACCCAGAGCAAACCACTTAGGAAAGAATGCTGAAGAATTGATACAACGCCATTTAGCAAACCAAAAACTAAGCCTGTGATAGCAGTTTTGCCAAAGCTATCAGATTCGACACCGGTAGGTAAGAAGGTGATGATAATCAGTGCAACGGTAGTGACTATCCAGGTAAGGATAAATGGAACAACGAAAGATGGCATAACAGGGCTCCTTAGAAGACGTAAGCGGGAATATCCGTATTTATTCGTAGCGAATTAGACAGAATTATATCAAATTTTTCTCTACACGTAATTAAAGGAGTGTTAAGAGAAATGCCTTTAGTTACGATAGTTTCAGCCGATAATATTGACGCAGGCGCTGCTTGAACTGTCCCCAGTGTTGGTCTAATTTATCCGGAGTGAGTGTAAAAAGTTGTGCGGGTGTGTCTTCGAGTGCGATCGCAACCATAGCCCGCTCTACTCTAATGTTGTGATCACGGTATACCCAATTCACAGCCCAACAGTAGGCTGCTACCTGCAAAAAATAATCCTCAATCCATTCCACTTGTTTAGGACGGCGGGCCGTTTTCCAGTCACATACCAGCAGTTCGCCGTCATAGACCATCAGCGCATCAGGATAACCAGCAAATTTAAGCGGATGCCATACAGCGCCTTCCACCAAGAGTACTTCATCAATATTTTTAAGAACTGGTTCAATGGATGCCCAAAATCCTTCGGTACCCTCAGGTAATGTCCAGTCTTCCTGACGCAGGTAGGCTTTGATCACTTTATGGATTTTTGTTCCAGACCGAGACGCCTTAGTCGTAATTCGATTAGCTGCTTCGGCACCCACACGCTCCCGCCAGCGCCAGAGGCGTTCTTTTTCTTCCCATGGTTTTGTGGCAGACAAAATTGTGGTTACACCCGGTAGCCGCTGTCCTTCTATTTCATAGTGACGGCGACGCTTGACCGACACTTGCTTGGCTTTGTAATGGGGCAGCATTACTGCACCAGGGACTGGGACTCAATCATCCATTTATTATCATCTTGCTTCTTGAGGATGTATTCCACCGTCAGAGTCTCTCTGTATGACCCTTCAGCTTGCACCCCAAGTTCATAGGCCTCAGCGATTTCTTCTACTTCAGCTATAACCTTAATTTGATCGTCACTCAGCTTCTCGGCTGATAAATCTTGTATTGTTTGCTCATACTCAACATGGACACTGAACCGTTGATTTTTCTCGACCTCGCCAATCCATTTAGATAGAGCTGGCTCTATCAAAATCTCTGACAGCGCATCAACCTCCCACTGAGGGCCCATTGCCCTTGACTTGACCTGAAACCAGTTTTGCAGAGCATCTTCAGCAATCAACTGCACATCACCACTTGCTGACGAAGACTGCACATCATCAGCTGGTAATTCAATGGCCGGACGCGACACATCAATATCTAACGGATCGCCTTTCAATCTAGGACCACCGAACAGTCCGCCAAATAGACTCCACAACCAAGTCGCAATAATCGATAGCAGCAATAGCCCAAGTAGTGCCATCAACAAAACAAGGGCCAATCGTCCCCACTTAGGCGACGACCGACGACGGGATTTTACAATCGGTTCATCAAACCCCACAGTAGTTGTCAGATCACCATCTAATTGACCATCTGGCGACAGGCTAGAAACCTCTTCCGGTGTATAAGCGGGGGGTGCCATGCGAGCGCTTGCGGCAGCAGCACCTACGCCAACGGCTGCCGCCGCTGCGCCAACTCCGATGGCTTGCCCTGTACCAAAAGTCGGACGGCCATAGGTTGATGAACCATAGTCCGAGGTGCCATAGTTTGAGCCAAATTGCCCTGCAGACACCCTATCTTCAGGGGGCATCGCCTCTAGATAAGCCTGGACCTGTTCATTCGCAAAATAGTCTTTCAGAGTGACATTGCTCTGATCTAAATCCCTAAAGAAGGGAAAAACATCTTGTTGCAACCAACGCTCTGTATAAAGACATAGTCCTGGTAATAAGTCGGGAGCACCAGCTGAATGTTGCTTAATAAAGGATATGGGCTCATTTTCATGGCTACGTTCCAACGCATAGGTAGCCTCTTCGGTCTGCCCCAATAAAACCGCACAGACAGCTTGTTCCAAATAAACATCCTGACGTTCGGTCAGCAAAGCCAGTCGTTGCTTTGCCTGACGTACAAGCTTCGGCTGGTGTTTTGCAAACCCTCTGGCTAAAAGCGCATAGACCGATAAGTAAACGCCTACCGATGAAGGCCGCTGAGCTTCAGCTTCAAAAATATCTTGCTGTTCTGCCGACGTTAGATAGCTACGTAACTGCTGGACAAAGCGCAAAAAATCTTCAACGCTTAGCCCAGAAGCATCATCGTTAGCCCCATCAATGCCACCCCGTGCTGTCAGCATGGACTTTAGTAGGGTTATGCCTTGCTGTCTAGCGGCTTTATCGGCTAGGGGGCGCGCCACTAACTCTAAAATTCGGTAGGGTTTTAGCTTATCGAGATCTGCCTGAATATCGGTCTGCATCGCAGGGAATAGATTTTCCCGGATCATTAGCTCTAGACCAGTTTCCAGGGATTCAGCTGCATTTTCGTACTGATGTTGCTGCCAATGCTCTCGGCCCAGTTCCAAACAGGCTAAACCAAGGGTCAACACCACATCAGAAAGAGCTTCTTTTGAACTTCCCTCCAATTCGCCAGAGCCACTACTTAAATAGGGACGTCCTAGCCGAATTACCAGCTCGTATTCACCCAACTCAAGTAAAACCAGTAAGGCTCCAATGAGTTGCTGCTCATATATTTCAATTGTTTGAGACTCAGTTCTTGCAGCCAGTAGTTGTGCATCGTAGGCCTGACGCGTTCCTGAATCCTTTAAGGCCACATAAGCTGCATCGATCAACTGTTTGCGTGACTGAATTGCATATTCTGAATATTCACGGCGAGGTAGCTGTAGGGCACGGTCACGGTGAGCTTGCTCCAGTTGTTCCGCTGTCGCTTGCATGGGCAACCCCAGAATTCGGTAGTAATCTAGCGGAATTTGCACAGTGACTTCCTTAGCATTCGAATTGACTTCAGCTTATTTAGACCTTGCAATACGTTAGTACAAGTATTTTAGTAAGCACTCTCATACAGAATGTATAGAAAATACCTGAGCCAGGTGAAACAGTCGTCTACTTAAAACCGCATACATAATAGCGATGAAAAGCTGATTTTTGAAAGCCTACAGCAATAAAGCTAACTTTTAGACAATTTACCAAGGAAATTAAGACTGTCAATTTGCCATCTGTAGGCAGTGTTTTCACGTAAAACAGGCCTCATAACGCCATACTTATATATTAATTATCTGTATTAATTGTCCGTCTATATCAGTAATGCTTACGTATGTTACGTGTTGCCATTAGTTCTGGATGTTCATCTATCCTCCAAACTCACCTGGACATAAGCAAATATTCGAATAGATTAGGGCATATCAATCACCGAGAAAGTTAGATTCTCGTCTAAAATTATGGTCGGTTGATTTTATCGTAATCAGGCCATCAAGCATCCGCGTTATCGCGTAGTGATCATGGATTGATCACTTTTTTTCGAATAATCATAACTTTGTATTGCGGCGAGGCGACTGGCAAACCAATGGTTCAGGAAAGGACATTACCAACATTTCAAGCAATTTCAGCAAAGCTAGATAAACAGGAGGGCCTGAGGCTATATGAAGATATGGTCCTGGGTCGCTACTTTGAAGACAAGTGTGCCGAAATGTACTATCGGGGCAAGATGTTCGGGTTTGTACATTTGTATAACGGTCAAGAAGCCGTATCGACTGGCGTCATCAAGTCCATGCGCTCCGATGATTATGTGTGCAGTACCTATCGTGACCATGTTCATGCCCTGAGTGCTGGAGTGTCTGCAAATGCTGTAATGGCAGAGCTATTTGGAAAGGAAACTGGTTGCAGCAAAGGGCGGGGTGGCTCAATGCACATGTTTTCTAAAGAGCACAATCTGCTGGGGGGCTTTGCCTTTATTGGTGAAGGTATTCCGGTGGCGCTGGGCGCTGCTTTTCAGTCACGCTATCGTCGTGATGCTTTGGGCGATACCTCGGCTGACCAAGTGACCGCAGCCTTTTTTGGAGATGGCACTACAAATAATGGTCAGTTTTTTGAATGTTTGAATATGGCCGTGCTGTGGAAGCTACCGATTCTATTTGTGGTTGAGAACAATAAGTGGGCCATTGGTATGGCCCATGAGCGTGCCTCTTCTCAAACTGAGATTTATCGTAAGGCTAGCGTATTTGGCATGCCTGGTTATGAGGTTGATGGCATGGATGTGCTGGCTGTACGTGAGGTGGCCCAAGCTGCCGTTGCCCGTGCCCGTGCTGGTGAAGGCCCCACATTAATTGAGTGTTTAACCTATCGTTTCCGGGGGCACTCATTGGCAGATCCCGATGAGTTGCGCTCTCAAGCAGAAAAAGACGAGTGGCAGGCTCGTGATCCGCTTGTTCGTCTGGAAGCTTATCTAATTGAGCAAAACCTGGCCGATGACGCTGAGCTTAAGGCGATCAAAAAGCGGCTTGAAGCGCATATTGAAGACGCTGTTAAGTTTGCTGAGTCCAGTCCTGAACCCTCTCCTGATGAGCTTCACCGTTATATTTTTGCGGAAGACTAAGGTTAATTAATCACGCAGTTAAAAAGGAAATCAACAGGTATTTAAATGGCAGAAACACTTTTATTTAATGCTCTACGGGAAGCCGTGGATGAAGAGATGGGCCGGGACGAAACCGTCTTTGTGTTAGGTGAAGACGTCGGTCATTACGGTGGTTCCTACAAAGTTACTAAGGGGCTCTACGAAAAGTATGGCCCCCTGCGAGTATTAGACACGCCCATTGCCGAGAATAGCTTTACAGGTATGGCTGTAGGGGCTGCCATGACTGGCCTCAGGCCCATTGTAGAAGGTATGAACATGGGCTTTTTGCTGTTGGCCTTTAACCAGATTGCCAACAATGCGGGCATGCTGCCTTACACCTCGGGTGGCAATTATCATATCCCCATGGTGATTCGGGGACCGGGTGGGGTGGGTCGGCAGTTGGGGGCAGAGCACTCCCAGCGTTTGGAAGCTTATTTCCAGGCAGTGCCGGGACTTAAGATTGTGGCTTGCTCTACGCCTTACAACGCTAAGGGGTTACTTAAGTCAGCCATTCGCGATAAAAATCCTGTCCTATTCTTTGAGCATGTACTGCTTTACAACCTCAAAGAAGACCTGCCGAGCGATGAATATCTGGTGCCTTTAGATAAGGCCGATGTGGTGCGTTCTGGTAAGGATGTGACTATTTTGACGTACTCTCGAATGCGTCACCATGTTCTGCAGGCCGTTAAGGGAATTGAAGCTCAGGGGTTTGACCCAGAAGTGATTGACCTGATTTCTTTGAAGCCCATTGACTATGACACCATTGGCGCATCGATCCGTAAGACTCATCGGGTCATTATCGTAGAAGAGTGTATGCGTACGGGGGGCATTGCCGCCGAGATTATCGCTTCTATTAACGATCGGTTCTTTGATGAGCTCGATGCTCCGGTAATGCGTCTGTCTTCCCAAGATATTCCAACGCCTTACAATGGCCGTTTGGAAAGTTTGACCATTGTGCAACCGAAGCAAATTGTGGAAGCCGTTGAAAAAATGATGATGGCTCAGGTTTAGTGCGTTGTCAGAGGTCAATTCTTTAGGTAGACGTCTGATGAAGGGTAAGGGGTAAACGTAAGTCCTCTAGACTTTCCACTTTTTACTCTTCACTAGTCTTAGTTTTGATGACGTTAGGCAAAGGCATAGAGGTAATATCCTCTGTGCTTTTTTATGTCTACTCGGGGATTAATGGAGTCAAGAACGGCAACCTATAATAGGATGTTTTGTTGGAAAGCTACGTCGTATAAGGACCGGTGGATGAACAATACGGAGAAGGGCCATGGGTAAGCAACGTTCAATGTTGGTGGTCATTGTTGGGCTTGCGATCGCAGCAATATTTACCATTGTGCAATTACCGACTCAACTGGGGTTAGATCTGCGCGGTGGCTCTCAACTCACCCTTCAAGTACTTACCAACGAGCAAGTTACCCAAATCTCTGAACGAGACCTGGAAGCTGTTCAACGGGTAATCGAAAACCGGGTTAATGGTTTGGGTGTCTCCGAAGCAATTGTTCAAAGTTCTGGTCAAGATCAACTATTGATCCAGCTACCGGGCGTCAGCGATCCTGCTCAGGCTCAGCGGGTGTTAGGCGGCACAGCACAGCTAGAATTTCGTCCTCAAAAGCAGGGCACAGAAGGTCAATTTCAGGCCATTGCTCAAATTGTGGCTCAACAAGAGCAACAGCAGGCCATCTTACTTGCGACCAATGGCGATGCCCCTTCAGAAGAGCAAACAGAAGAGTTAGAAAAGGTCACCGCTGATCTCCAAACCAGTCGTGAAACTCTGGCAGAACTCTTCGAATCCACTGATTTAACTGGAGAAAAACTAACCGATGCCATTTCCAGCCCAAGGGGGACTGGGCAAGCATGGGAAGTCGTCATCGATTTTAATAACGATGGCGCTAAGATGTTTACCGAACTGACTCGCAACATCGCAGGTACCGGTCGTGCTCTGGGTATTTTTCTAGATGACCGCCTGATCAGCGCCCCTAGCGTCAGTGTGGAATATGCAGCTACTGGCATTACAGGCGGCAGTGCCGTTATCTCCGGTAACTTTGATGCTGAATCTTCCAAAGATTTAGAAATTCAACTCCGGGGTGGTGCATTACCAGTCCCCGTAGAAGTCGTTGAAAATCGAACCGTAGGGGCTACCCTGGGTCGAGATAGTATTCAACGCAGCCTGTACGCAGGCATTGCCGGTTTGGCACTTGTACTTGTCTTCATGGCGATTTATTATCGCCTGCCCGGACTTCTAGCTGACGTAGCCCTAGTAATTTATGCCCTTCTAACCTGGGCGGTCTATAACATTTTGGGCGTCACTATTACCCTGCCAGGCATTGCCGGCTTTATCCTCAGCATCGGTATGGCGGTGGATGCAAATGTGTTGATTTTTGAACGCACCCGCGAAGAATTAAGAGCGGGTAAAACTCTCTATCGTTCTGTGGAATCAGGATTTTATCGAGCTTTCTCCAGTATCCTCGACAGTAACGTTACCACCCTTATTGCCTGTGCTGCCCTATTCTGGTTTGGCGCTGGTTTGGTAAAAGGTTTTGCCCTTACTCTGGCTGTAGGTGTTGCCGTCAGTCTATTTACGGCCTTCACCTGTACCCGCAATCTTCTCTTCTTTATTATTAGCTTTCCACAATTTCGTAAGGTGGGTTACTTTGCACCAAGTCTATCCACCGATCTGCCCTCTACTTCGCAGCCGTCATGAAACTGAATGTCGTTAAACAACGAAGCATCTGGTGGATCGTCTCTGGTCTGCTTGTTCTGGTTAGCATGGCCGCCATGGCATTTTCTTGGCAGCAATTTAATGGCCCTGTGAAACCAGGTTTGGACTTTGTCGGCGGTACCCGTCTGCAGTTAGAACGCAACTGTAGTGACGAGACAGCCTGCACTGAGCCCATTGATCTTGCCGCAGTCCGAGCCATTTTAGATGGGCAAGAATTAGAAGGAAGTAGCCTGCAACTGGTGGGGGATTCTGGACAAGCCCTATCGATTCGCACTCGTAATTTGACGGTAGATGAACAATCAAACTTGCGCTCAGCATTAGAAGAAGATCTGGGGCAGCTCGATCCTACAGCTTCCAAAATTGACGTAGTCGGCCCCACAATCGGTAAACAGTTACTAGTGGCTGGCTTACTATCTCTCTTAGTTGCCTTTGCTGGTATTACGGTCTATTTAAGTTTGCGATTCAAGTTTGACTACGCCCTTCTGGCCCTTTTGGCTCTGATGCACGACGTCATTATTACCTTAGGGATTTTCTCGATTTTGGGCCTTGTCCTCGGCTACGAGGCAGACAGTCTATTTATCGTTGCTTTACTCACAATCGTAGGCTTTTCCGTCAACGATACCGTGGTCATCTACGATCGCATTCGTGAAAACTTCAAGCTGATGTCTGACCAAGGTGTGGAAAAAGTTGTTAATGATGCCGTTAACCAAACCTTGGGCCGTTCCATCAACACGACAATGACTACTGTTTTACCGCTTATAGCCATTGTAATTTTTGGTGGAGATACCCTTAAATTCTTTGCCCTGGCATTGATCGTTGGCTTTTTAGCAGGAGCCTATTCTAGTATCTTTATTGCTAGCACATTACTAGCTTGGTGGCGTTCTGGTTCTAGCTCGGCTACCCCGGCGACTGAATAAACAAGGCACTGAAAAAATTGGTAGCATGTGGGCCGTGACTTCTTCTAAGGGTTCAAAAAACATCGAGAGTACCTACACCAACATTGCCACAGAGAGGGCTATTGAAGCGCTGCGACAGCACTCCTTAACTACCTGGTGGCGCTTAACTGTGCTGGTATGGTTAACCATAGGGCCTCTAACCCTATGGCAACTCCGGTCTGAAATCAGTTTGTTGTTGGACTATTTTACCTGGACCTCGGTTTACTACGGCCTGAAGTATAACTTTTGGGGAGCGGTAGGCTTTTTTGTCTGCGTTGGCCTGGCGATTACTCTACTGATTCGCGAAATTCGCCATCTAACTTTGGGCATTTCCCCCATAGAACGCAAGCGTTTAGAAAATCAGTTGTCCCAGATTCGTCGTCAGGGATCTTCACACCCATTATGGTCATTGGTTAATCGTTCAAGATAAATCATCCAAGGGCTGTTGTATGCAACGCGCCTACAGACAAAATCTTCAATAATTGCAAACTCGATAGCCGTTTTTACAATACTGTCGTTAAAATGCCGAGTCATACTCTTTGGCTTTACCTATGCGACTTACAACGGAGCGATTATGTATTCGCAATTGGCGTCCAATTTATGACGCCCAACAGGCATTTGACATTTATGGCGACTCGCGAGTTACTCAGTGGCTGCAGGGCAATTGCGATAGCTCAATTCAACAAACCCAAGAACGTTTGCAACGCTACTGTGAGAGATGTGCTGACGGACTTGGCGTCTGGGCCGTTGTTGAAAAAGCGATTGATCGGACCATTGGCAGTATTTTGCTGATCTCTTTACCTAAAAACGACAAGACAGCCAGCGGCAAAATTGAAATAGGCTGGCATTTTCGTCCGGCTAGTTGGGGCTATGGCTATGCCACAGAAGCCGCCAATGCCCTGCTCCAACATGGGTTTCAAACGCTTCATTTGCCTGCCATCTATGGCGTCACTACTCCAGATAATATTCGGTCTCAGCGGGTTATGGCTCGTTTGAGGATGCAAAATTTAGGATTTACCGATGACTATTACGATCGCACCCTACAGTTGTTCAGCTTAGCTGCAGAAGATTATTCCTCAGGCCAACTAGCATCAATGGCTGATAGCACTGTCTCAATATCTGTACCGCTAACATAATTCACCATCTCAGTCCAAAAGGTGCCAGTGCCCACAGCTGCAGGCATTAAATCAGAGCCATCAAACCGAATCGTTTCGGCTTGGGCTAAGACCGATGCCATTTGGCGCACACCTTCATTCGGATAGGTAGCCAAATCCACTTCTTGATGGGGACTGATATACCCGCGAGCGGCCCAGCTTTCATGGGGCGTCACCGTGGTTAGGTATTTGATTGCCGCTTGCGCGGCAGGGGTGTTGTTAGTCATGGCAAACACCAAGCCACCGGTTAAAAGTGGAGCATTGGGGCTGTCTCCTGGCAATAAAAAAATCTGAGCGTCTTTACCGGGCTCAATGGTTTCAGGCAAAAAGTCAGTAATAAAGCTCGCTTGACGATGCAGGTAACAACCTGGCGGCTGGTCAAACAGGGGAGTTGGCGCATCCCCAAAGGGCGTACTAATGGCCCCAACAACGCCACCGCGCACGTAACGTTCATTGCGAACAATATTGCCAAACGTTTGCATTGCTTCTTTTACTGGTGGAGAATTGAATGGAATCTCGTGGGTTACCCACTGGTCGTATACCTCAGGTCCAGCTGTTCGCAACAGAATGTCTTCTACCCAATCGGTCCCAACCCAGCCGCTGGCTTCCCCACTTTCCATGCCAAAACACCAGGGTGTTTTTCCCTCATTGGCAATTCTCTCGGTGAGTGTCATCAATTCGTCCCAGCTGGTGGGAATGTTGTACCCTGCTGACTCAAAGGCTGCAGGGCTGTACCAAACTAAACTTTTTGGATCGGCCCGCATCCATAGACCGTAAACTTGTTCGTCTACGGTACCCAGGGTTACCCAATCAGGACCAAACGATGTTGTTAATATATCTAAATCAATAACATCATTTAAAGGTGTGAGGGCACCGTCTCTTGCTAAATCTCTCATCAAACCCGGCTGTGGGAAAATGGCCAAATCTGGGACATCTCCACCTGCTACTCGAATTGGCAACACTGTAGTGAAGGCGTCTGTGCCTTCATAAACTACCTCAATCCCAGTCTCAGCAGTAAATGAGTCAAATGCTTCTTCAACAATCTCCTGGCCTACACCAGTCAAAGATCCTAAAATGACGAGGGTATTTTCATTACGGTTGTTCTGAGAGTCTCCGTCACACGCAGTTAACAACAGCGTACTGAGAAGGCAAATGGAAAAAGACGGGAGTTTCATAGCATCGTACTGGGTTCCTGCCATAGTGTATCGCCATCGTGTAGGAGTATTGCATGTAATACCTTTAGCTAGAGGCGCTGGTGTAAAACCGGAGGGCAAATCGCCAAAATAAACGAGATACCTGAAACAACCCCAGGGCCAGTAAACAAGACCCTGCTAGCCAGGTCACCTCAATGCGATTCAGAAAGACTTGGGCCGGGACCGTGGTCAGAAAGGCCACTGGGATTACGAAGGTGAAAAAGATACGAAAGGCAGCCGGATAGGCCACAATCGGAAACCGTCCAGCTTCTAAAAAACCCCGTAACACTTCGGTCACGTTGTAGATTTTGACAAACCAAATGCTGGTAGACCCCAACATAAACCAAAGGCTATATAAACTCATAAAGCCTAAAATAAGTGGCGCCAAAGCCGTTACATAGTTACGAAGGCCTAATCCTAGTTGGTTACCAGCATATAGAACCATTACAGCGCCTAATACTAAATCTGGAAATCCCCAGGGTGAAATAGTTCGTGTGGATAGCCAAAACTGCGAGCTAATGGGCTTAAGCAGCACAAAATCTAAGGTGCCTTCCTGCACATGCTTCACAATCCGGCTCAGATTGGGGCTTAAAAATGTGGCGGCAAAGCCCTGCAGCATGGTGAACACGCCTAATACCACTAATGCTTCTTGCCACTGCCAGCCTTGAAATTCATAGCCTGTGCGGTAAAACAAAAACAGCCCAAATAAACTGCCACCCAAGGCCGTTAGGCTACTTAGGGTGGCAATGACAAAATTTAGGCGATATTCAAGTTCAGCTGCGATCGCAACTTCCCAAAACAGTCGCAATACTTTTAAATACCGCCGCACTGTGTAATTACTCCCCAATCATCAGTCCTATCGTACCAACATAGTTTGGGAGAACCTAGGGATATTTCGTGGATTTTGTAGTGGCATGGCATGACATGCCACTACAGGATTTCTAATTAAGCGGAATGCTGACCGTCAATATAACGCTTTAGTTCACCCTGTAAACGATAGCGTGCTCGGGCAATGCGAGACTTTACAGTCCCTAAGGAAACACCCGTAATCTCGGCAATTTCCTCATAGGGTAAACCCTGGATTTCTCTTAAAACAATTGTGGTTCGAAACACTTCAGGCAATTCAGCAATGGCGGCTTGTAAACGCTCGTAAAACTCATGGGTCATCATCGTATCTACAGGGCTAGGATCGTCTGACGCAATTTCCCAATCAACTTTGCCATCATCTAAATGACGAGGTGCATCCAAAGACAATGTGCCTGCATGGCGCTTACGCTTACGTAGCTCGTCATAAAACAGGTTAGTTGTAATCCGACTCATCCAACCCTTGAACTTAACCGGTGACTGTAGGCGGTTTAAATTACGATAGACACGAATCCAAACCTCTTGAGCTAAGTCAGCCCGGTCAGACCAATCTGGTGCTAAATGATAAAGCTGACGATCTACGTGGGACTTATACCGACGCATAAGCTCTGAAAACGGCGCTTGCTCTGGATAACGATGACGCTGACAAACGTTAATTAACTCGGCTAGATCTAATTGGTTAAGCTGCTCAGCTACCAGCTTCTGGTTATCAGGCTGAACTGTTTGAAAAGGAGAAAATTTAGTGACGGAATCAAGAGTTCCAGCAGATAAAGAGCGAGCGTCAAGTTGGATAGTAGTCATAATAAAAACAATTCAGGAAGTTGTTTTAATACCGTGGGCCGAATTGATGATATAAGGGTTACCCCTAATTTCTCTTAGTAAGAATGGCGTGTTGAAAAGCTAGTAAAACAAATACTTTCGTTCAAGTAACTAGGCTTGTCAACTAGTGTAATCAACGCTACCCCTCTCAACCATCAGCCATCTAACCGAGTGTTTTCCCTAAGAAAACTCTCATTACTACTTTAGTCTTTGGTCTATCAGTAGTCCGTAAAGTGTTAGTTAAGAGATACGCAATAAACGCTTTTATCTAATAAAAAAATTCAACTTAATGGGTGAAAATATGGAGTCTATGAAGATGACAAAGCCTAACTTAAATCTATTGCAAACAAGCCACATATTAACTTTGCATAGACATTACGGATTTCACCTTCTCCACATATACTTAAGTACCCCATATGCTGTTTTTAGCATGACTACCTAGGCCCCCATGCCGGAATAACGCTTTAGACCCTGCCGCCATAACCAACGGTTGAGGCTCCAAAAAATTAAGCACCATATCATCGTTATGCCCAGACTTTGACCGATATTTACGGGCAGCCCAATCATCAAGCTAGCGGGTACATAGATTAAATACGGAAACGGCGTCCATAAGACAAACGTACGTACAGCATCAGGAAATAAGGTCAGGGGGGCCACCATGCCTGAGCAAAAGGTGTAAAGCAGAAACGAAAATTGTTCAATCGCAGTCGCCCGCTCAACCCAAAAAGCCACCATGGCATAGGTATACTGCATTAAAAAGCGTAAACAAAAGGCTAAGGCCGTCGCCAATAGCCCCCAGCCCAAATGAACAGGCTGCTGACGAGCTGCGGGGTATAGCACCAGAAATAAACCCACTAAAACAGCGATGAAGGGTAATCGAGCCAGACGTTCCGCTAAATGAGATGAAAAATGACGCCAGCCTGGATCTAGGGGCTGTAATAGCAGCGGTGATAGTTTGCCCTCTAAAACTTCCCGCTCAAAATCCCAAATCACCCAAACAACGCTCAACTGCCGCACCACAAAGACAGCTAAAAAGTAGCGCACCACGTCGTCAGGGTTGAGTTCAAACTGGCCACTGCGGGCAGCTTCTTGCCACAGGCCCATAAGTATCAAAGGAAATGAGCCAGAGAGGACCCAAAACATGAGTTCGGCTCGGTATTCCAACATGTAGGCGTAATAAACCGACAGCAGCGTCGGGATTATGCGCAACAGACGCTGAAGATAACCTAATAAAGGCATAGGGTAATTGCAGCAGGCGTAAACCCAGTGTAGTTGGTTATGCTGAGGGTAAGGGTGATAGGGGGGTAAGACAATGCTCGGGATTTCTAACCAGGTATCGATTCCTGATAATGAAATAGACCTGCAGGCGGTGCGATCGCAGGGTGCAGGCGGCCAGAACGTGAATAAAGTGGCCACTGCCATCCACCTGCGCTTTGACATACCCGCGTCATCTTTACCAGAAAATTATAAAACGCGACTGCTGGCATTAAACGATAGTCGTATTACCAAAGACGGTGTCATCCATATTAAGTCCCAGGCTTATCGCACCCAACTGCGAAATAAAACCGATGCATTGGAACGACTGCAGCAATTGATTCGCAAAGCCATGGTGGTAAAAAAGAAACGCAAACCCACCAAACCCAGTAAAGCGGCCAAACAAAGACGTCTTGACAGCAAAGCCAAACGTAGCCGACGTAAAGCATCACGTGGGCGCGTTAGCTATGACGATTAGTGACTTCAATGGATTTAATCTTGATCCATGGCATGGGTCGAACACCTCTTTCTCTGGTGATGTTGCGATATCGCCTTAAAAAGCTGGGCTATCGTGCTCATCTATTTGGTTATTCAGCCGCCTTTGAGTCTCTAAATCGTGTCACCAATCGCCTTGTTGCCCTAATTCACAGATTACCTAACCAAAACTATGGTTTGATCGGTCAATCGCTGGGAACCGTTATTATTCGCCATGCGTTGCCCCGACTAAAACAGCAACCTAAGGTCTGTTTTCTTCTGGCACCGCCGATTCTTGCCTGCAAAGCAGCAAAATTATTTTCAAACGTTTGGCTCTATCGGCTTCTAACTGGTGAAATGGGCCAACTGCTTGGCCAGGATGCATTTATGAACAAGTTGACCATGCCTGATAGCGTAAAAATCTATGCAGGTAATGCTGGCCCTAGAGCTAGTTGGCTTCCCTTAGGCAATGAGGTCAATGATGGACTGCTCACCGTTGCAGAAGCCAGCGGACGGTTTAGCCACAAAGCGATGTTGGTACCCACTTTGCATTCATTCATCATGAACTCCAGGGCAATATTTAAAGATATGACCACCTATTTGGAAGAAAAGTCCTGAGGTAATTGCCAATCGTTTTCTTAAGCTAGAGATGCCAGCGGAGGATATTTTGCAGGAGTAACATGTACCTTTTACATGGTAGGTAGGGATAAATTGTCAGAAGAAAACCAATGGAAACAAGAAGCCATTGAAAATTACACTAGGCCTTGGGGAGAAAGACGTGGTCTAGAATCACTACCATCTAATGACGATTCCATTCTGGTTAAGGCTTCTATCGATGAATTAGCGGATGTATTGGAAAGCATAGCCCTTGAATCTAGAAAAGATATTTTAGGCTCTTCTATCGATGTTACTGGTTGTTTCTTTCTGACCTATCAACTTGTTGGGCAGCATTGGTCCACTATCCTGATCGATCAAATTTGCGACTTAAAGCAATTAAAACTGCGTAACCAACCTATTGCAGCAGTACTGTCGGCAATTCTAGGTAAACCTGTTATCCAACTTTTAGTCCGTGACAATTTTGCAGATGAGGCTAGTAATACCGTTGGAGCTATTGGCTATCGACTCTTTAATCACGGTGAAATTGTTGAATACTTTCAAGGGTCTGACGACGATAACTACTATGTGGAAATCAAGTATGGACTAAATATAGAACGTCACGTTTGGGATCCATATCCACAGGTCCTTGAATATCCAAGAAAGCCTAGGATCATACACACAGCTTACTTTGGTTCCTGTAACCGCCAGATAACAACTGGAGAGATTGAAGAGATTGGCCCTATCTGGGAATTTGTTGACCGTTTTTTAAAGGAGCAGGATGCTTATGATCTTGCAATTGATACCAGCTATTTTCTAGATGATTCTGACTTCGGACGAGGTCAACGCTATCAGATATCAAATCCAGGCTCTACCCTGGTGCTCGGCAATGACGAAACCTTTGGACAAAATCAGGGAGTTAAGGCTATTCCTGATTTTGTCAGGGTAGATTATTTTCGGTTTGGCACTTGATATTTAAGAAGATTCTGGATGAAAGTAGTCATAGATCTGTTGAGCTAACTTAGGTCCTACACCCGATACGGTTGTCAATCGTTCCACGCTGGCCTCACGAATATAGTCAATGGAGCGAAACTCGGCTAGGAGTACCTTTTGTCGATGATGCCCTAGACCAGGAATCTCGCTCAGGCGAGATCGCCGCATGCGGTCTGTACGCCTTTTACGATGGAAACTTACGGCAAAGCGATGGGCTTCATCTCGCAGACGACGCAGTAGCTGTACTCCAGGCTGTTCTGCCTCGGTAGGCAGCGGCGTAGACTCTCCTGGTAAAAAGATCTCTTCTCGCTTTTTGGCCAGACTCACCACATGCAGTTCACTCAGCAGATTCAGGTCTTTCAATACCTCAACAACGGCTGAGAGCTGCCCTTTACCCCCGTCAATCATCACCAAATCGGGCCAGTCTGGGTTACCAATGCGCTCCTTGGATGGATCTTCTGCATATTTACGAAACCGTCGCCGAATCACCTCGGCCATGCTGGCAAAGTCATCGGAGTGGCCGCTGGTCACATTGGGATTTTTGATTTTGTAATGGCGATAGTGTTGTTTAGCAGGTAAACCATCTACGAACACCACCTGGGAAGCCACCGCATCGGACCCCTGAATGTGGGAAATGTCATAGCCTTCAATCCGTTTAGGCTGACCCGGTAAATCTACAATTTCCGCCAGATCCTGCATGGCCTGGTTGTTGCGATCAGCAAATCGTTGGGTGCGGGCCAGTTCATACTGGGCGTTACGCTCCACCATTTCCACCAGTTCTGCTTTTGACTGCCGCTGGGGCACTTCGATGGTGACCTTACGGCCCTTTTGTTGGGTGAGAAATCCCGCCAAAATATCGGCCTCTGGTAATGGGTGCTGCACCATAATTTCGCTGGGAATTTCTACTGCATCCACCTTGGGGTAATGCTCTTCTAAAACTCGCTGGAGAATTTGACCGGGTGTACCGGACTCCGTTTCTGCCACAAATCCTAAACGGCCCACTAAACGGCCGGCACGAATTTGGAAGAGTTGAATGCAGGTGTGCTGATCGTCGCCGGATAGGGCAATGGCATCCCGCGAAATCGTATCGTCTGGCAGGGCCACCTTTTGATGGGCACTCAACGTCTGCAACCCGCGAATTTGATCGCGCAGTTTCGCCGCCTGCTCAAAATTAAGTTTTTCAGCCGCCTTTTCCATTTGGGCGGTCAAAACCGACTCCAGTTCCTGGACTCGACCTTGAAACACCATGGCCACTTTCTGAATAATCTTGTGATAATCCTCAGGCGTAATTAACTGCTGACACACACCGGGACATTGGCCAATATCGTAATTGAGGCAAGGCCGGTCTTTAAATAAAGGCTGTCGCCGCTGACGTAACGGAAATATTTTTTTAGATATATGCAGTGTTCGACGCAATAACCCCGTATCGACATAGGGACCGTAGTAACGATCTTTCTTTTTGGTTTTGCGACGTTTGCGGGTGATAAAAATACGTGGATAATTTTCTGACCAAGTAATGCAGAGATAGGGATACTTTTTATCATCCTTGAGCAGCACATTAAAGTAAGGCTGATGTTGCTTAATTAAGTTGGCCTCTAACGCCAGTGCCTCTGCCTCGGTATCCGTAACGATAAATTCGATATCGACAACCTGGGTCACCATCACCGCAATGCGAGGTGCGTGGTGGTGACCCTCCCTAAAATAGGAACGCACACGATTGCGCAGGCTTTTTGATTTACCTATATATAGGATTTGATCATCCCCATCTCGCATAAAGTAAACGCCTGGTTCCTGAGGAATTTCCTTGAGGCGAGTTGCTAAACGCTCAGGGGCTTTGAGTAGCGTCGTTGCAGCAGCGGCGGAAGGCACTAAGGGTTTCTCCAAATCCGTTCTTTAGGCAACCCTGGTTGCCCATTGCCTTTCTATTCTGCATACATTTGTCCTAACTGGGGCAGCTAGAACATTTTTAGTAATCCTTGCCCAAACTATTTCAGCAACGGTCTAAAACATCTTTAAGAGCCCTTGCTGTCCTACTAATATTTCGCGCAGCAAACTGATGAAGGCCACCCAAATAATGGGAGAAATATCTACACCACCAAACGGAGGCACTATTTTGCGTATGGGAATCAAAAATGGCTCGGTTGGCCAATAAACTAAATTGAAGGGAAACTTGGTAGCTTCTGCCTCGGGGTACCAAGTAAGAACAATACGGAAAATAAATAGCAAGGTCATCACCGCCAGTAGCGGTCCAACGATCCAATTACCAATCGTGATGCCTGACATCGTTAATCTTCCCCGTTAAATGATTGATTCACTTTAAGGATTGTAAAGCTTAGTTTGGTTCCTATGGGCTTCAAATTGATGATCTTTTCGATGAAAAAACTAAAAAGCCTTGGTATAGAAAGCATTGAGAAACTTTCAATTCGCTATACCTTGCCGATACCTAAAAAATCAAAAGGCTTCTCAAGGTTAACGTTGCTCGATACTATATTAAGCAAGCATTACAAACGTTTGCAGTTTTAAAGAGTAGAGGCCATGACACCATCACTGACTAATTTCTTATTGAGCCTGGTAGCTGGCGCTGCAATTGTAGTTATTCCAGTCACTGTCGCTCTTGTATTTATCAGTCAGCGCGACAAAATTAAGCGCTAGTCTCGCATTTAGCTTGAAATAGCGATCATTATTTCGATCATTATTTTAAGTATGGGTAAGGCCAAAGATAGTTTCCTAGCCAATGTTTTGTGTAAATGAACCGAGAGTACAGCATCAGCTGTGCTCTTTTTTATAACTGGTTCATCGTCAAAGCTAAAAATTAGGGTTGGGGTAATGAGTCGTGAATAGTGAGTGGTGTATCAGGTTTAGCCACGATTTAACCAATGACTCATCTATCCTCAAGGTTAGGGCTTGGCAGAGCCCTAGTTGCGCTATAACTAGCTGCAGTCGTTGGGATAACCGTACCTGTACCTAATTTGGCAAAAGACAAATCTATGGCTGCCCGCTAGGATAGAATTGGTGGCTATGGATTGCCATACCAGGCATAACGCCCACTAGAGGCCACCATCATACGAGGAAGCAATTGTGAATTTCGGTACTCCTGTTCCGCTACTGGTTGGACTAATACTTATTCTCGGTGCGGTTGGGTTGTTCTTTTTAGACAAGTTCAAACCTGGCTACGAACGCAGTTCTGACAAGGTTTACTCTGTCTTGCTTCTGGTCTCTGGCATCTTTTTGATGGCACATTTGGATATGCCATTACTGGCGTCGTTTCAGCAAGTCATGTTGGTGGGAATGCTAACCACCATGATCATTAACGATATTAGTAAGCGTGAATCCAATCGCAATACGCCTCGTTCTAGCGATCGTGATGGTCCACCCAGACGATATGAGGAGCGGCCAAGGCGAGTCTATCGGGCTGAATTAGATGATTGGGATACACCTGCCCCCCCTCGTATTCCTAGCGATCGTTATCGCAATGAGCCCTATGGCGAGCGCTACGAACCTCGCCCTTTGGAACCTCGAAACGCGCCTTACGATGATCGGCGACCTCCTGCTAGATTGCAGCCTAGTCAGCAGGGGCGTGAGCAATTCGATAATTATGGGGGCGATCGCAACCGTCCAGATGCTCGTCCGAGCAATAGTTTCTACAACAATCCTCGCTATGACAAAGGTGGTCCATCTGGTCCCATCAATGACAAAGGTGGTCCATCTGGTCCAAATAACCGTCCCCAGCAACCCCCCGAACCACCCATCCCCACAGGAAATGGAGCTGGCCACAGTTTAGGGGGTAATCTGCCACAGCCCCCCAGAAATTCTGATCCTCGCAATGAGCGGCCTCCGATCAACGTTCGGCCTCGACCTAAGGACGCTAACCCAGGAAACTATACAGATTTTCGACCTGCTCCACCTGAGGGTACTGGTAGCTCAGAGCCTTATTCCGAAACACCACCACAACAGCCGCCAGCCAATTACTAGATATTTCTCAGCTTTTTCATAGAAACGTAGACAGCATCACCAATGGTCAGAAAAAAACCTACCCAAGCCCATATCACGAAACTCATCTCTAAAAGCCAATCAGAATTTCTTAAAGCTCGTACCAAAAAGCAAACGGAATACTATATGGGGGCAAAGTTAATCGAGGTAGGCGTAAACCCCGATAAAGCTATCTATCGCTGGAAATTTGTAGACAAAGGCCTGAAGGAGGAATGGACCTATAGTGCCTACTGGGGCGATAGTAGAGAAAAAATAGAAGCAGAAGAAGCCTAATCAGGCGTTATACCCGATGACTTCCTCAACCTGTTGCAGCAAGCTACCGTCGATCGGCTGGTTGATCAAAACCATCGTGTTTGTTTCATTTTCTGTAAACCCAACCCGCTCATAGAACTTTTTCTGATTGGTTGTCATCAAATAAACGCGTTCCACATTGCTCATGTGAGGATGGCTTAAAACCGTTTCCACTAGTTTCCGACCAAAGCCAGCCCCTTGATAGTCATTGTGAATAACCACATCCCAAATAGTCGCCCGATAGACACCATCAGATGTAGCCCGCGCAAAACCAATCAGCCGATTCCCATGCCAGGCTGTCACCACAGGGCAACTATAGCTAACCGCTTTAGCTAAATCCTCAAACCGTCGGTCAACCGCCCAAAAAGCAGACTGATTAAAAAGAGTTCTAAGTTGCTCTAAGTCTTTAGCAGCTAATGTTTCAGTGTAGCGAAATTGAACGGACTGAAAACTCATAGGCTCTAGAGCTAGTAAATAAAATAGCCAATTCAGTAAATCGGCAGAGACAAACGTGAATACTTTAGATGCAGCAGTAAAACTTAAATACTGCTCCCACCATACCTAGGTTAGAAAAGAACATCTATCAAAGTCTTTGATACTTGGTATCAAGAAATACAATTTCAACTACAATAATTTGACCCGTTTACCCTTGCATAGATTAAGGGCCGTAACCTATCGCTAACCTCCCCACCCGGAAACGGTTGCGAGTGAGGTAAACCGTCCATGATCAGGGGGTTTATAGGCTTAGGATATCTAGATAAGATAAGTATCGGGGTATAGTACCCACACCCGCCGTTTACTGCCCGGACATGCTGAAACGACTTTTAGGCGATCCCAACACTCGCAAGCTCAAGCGCTATCAACCCGATGTTAAAGAGGTCGCGCTCCTGGAAGAGGAGATAAAGGCGCTCTCTGATGATGAACTGCGGGGTAAAACTGCCGAGTTTAAAAAGCGGCTTGAGGCCGATGAGGACCTCGATGATTTACTTACCGAGGCCTTTGCTGTTGTGCGCGAAGCCGGTATTCGAGTATTAGGCATGCGTCACTACGACGTACAGCTTATAGGCGGCATGGTCCTCCACGATGGTCAGATTGCCGAAATGAAGACCGGTGAAGGTAAAACTCTGGTGGCTACCCTACCAGCTTACCTAAATGCCCTATCGGGCAAAGGGGTACATATCGTCACTGTGAATGACTATCTGGCTCGTCGTGATGCGGAATGGATGGGGCAGGTACACCGATTTCTCGGGTTGTCGGTCGGTCTAATTCAGCAGGGTATGAGTCCGGTAGAGCGTCGTAAAAACTATGCTTGCGACATCACCTATGGCACCAATAGCGAGTTTGGCTTTGACTATCTGCGCGATAACATGGCCTCTTCCATTGAAGAAGTGGTACAGCGCCCCTTTAACTTCTGCATTATTGACGAAGTCGACTCCATCCTGGTAGACGAAGCCCGAACGCCTTTGATTATTTCGGGTCAGGTAGACCGTCCCCAGGAAAAATATGAGGGTGCAGCAGAATTAGCTCGTCAGCTAGAAACCGAAGTTGACTACGAGGTGGATGAAAAAGCCCGTAACGTTCTGCTCACTGACGAAGGCTTTGAAAAAGCTGAAAATCTTTTAGGCGTGAACGACCTATTTGACCCCAAAGATCCCTGGGCTCATTTTGTCTTTAACGCAGTCAAGGCCAAGGAGCTATTTGTTAAAGACGTCAACTACATCGTGCGCAATGACGAAGTCGTCATCGTTGATGAATTTACTGGGCGAGTAATGCCAGGTCGCCGCTGGAGTGATGGTTTACACCAGGCCATTGAAGCCAAAGAACGGCTACCCATTCAGCCCGAAACTCAAACCCTGGCCTCAATCACCTATCAAAACTTCTTTTTGTTGTACGACAAGCTCTCAGGGATGACCGGTACGGCCAAAACTGAAGAAGCTGAATTTGAAAAGATTTATGATATCGAGGTTACGGTTATTCCAACTAACCGGCCCATTGCCCGTAATGATCGATCAGACGTCGTCTACAAAACCGAACCTGCTAAATGGAAGGCGATTGCTCAGGAATGTGCAGAAATGCATGAAACTGGGAGACCTGTGCTTGTCGGTACCACCAGCGTCGAGAAGTCAGAGCTTTTGTCAGGCCTGCTACAGCAACTCAATGTAGACCATAACTTGCTGAACGCTAAACCAGAAAACGTTGAGCGTGAGTCAGAAATTGTTGCCCAGGCAGGGCGTAGCGGTGCGGTTACCATTGCCACCAACATGGCAGGACGTGGTACCGACATTATTCTTGGTGGTAATGGCGACTATATGGCGCGCCTGAAAATACGAGAATACCTAATGCCTAAAATCGTTCGTCCTGAGGATGAGCAAGGATTTGGCGTGGCCAAGGTGGCCGCCGCTGGAGGTAGCAAAACATCTGCTAAAGGCTTCCAAGGTAATGGCAAAAAGCAAAAGACCTGGAAAGCGTCTCCTGAAATTTTCCCGACTGAGCTTTCCAGTGAAACCGAAAAAACTTTGAAAGAAGCCGTAGCCTTTGCTGTTAAAACGTATGGGCCTCAGAGTCTATCTGAATTAGATGCTGAGGACAAAATCGCCACAGCTGCTGAAAAAGCCCCTGTTGACGACCCTGCCATTCAGAAGTTGCGGGAAATATACAAGTTGATTTTGGCTGAATATGAAGCCTTTACTGATGCTGAGCATGACAAGGTAATCGAGCTGGGTGGATTGCACGTAATCGGTACTGAGCGTCATGAATCACGACGGGTAGACAATCAGCTACGGGGTAGAGCGGGGCGTCAGGGCGACCCAGGGTCAACCAAGTTCTTCTTAAGTTTGGAAGATAATTTATTGAGAATCTTTGGTGGCGATCGCGTTGCTGGTCTTATGAACGCTTTCCGTGTGGAAGAGGATATGCCTATTGAGTCAGGCATGTTAACCCGTTCGTTAGAGGGGGCACAGAAAAAGGTAGAGACCTATTACTACGATATTCGTAAGCAGGTCTTTGAATACGACGAGGTCATGAACAACCAGCGTCGTGCCATATATGCCGAGCGACGCCGTGTGCTGGAAGGCGACAAACTCAAGGAGTTGGTGATTGGTTACGGTGAGCAGACCATGGATGACATTGTCGAGGCTTATATTAATCCTGAATTACCTCCCGAAGAATGGGATCTCGACAATATTGTCGGTAAGGTCAAAGAGTTTATCTATTTGCTTGAAGACCTAACAGCTGATCAATTAGACAACCTCTCCATGGGAGAAATCAAAACCTTTCTTCGAGAACAGGTGCATATCGCCTACGACATTAAAGAGGGCCAGGTGGATAAGATGAAGCCAGGTCTGATGCGGGAAGCCGAGCGATTCTTTATTTTGCAGCAGGTAGATACCCTCTGGCGTGAACACCTGCAGCAGATGGATGCCTTACGGGAAACCGTGGGTCTAAGGGGCTATGGTCAAAAGGATCCGCTGATTGAGTATAAGAGTGAAGGGTATGAGGTTTTCTTGGATATGATGACCGGTATTCGTCGTAATGTGGTCTACACCATGTTCCAGTTCCAGCCTCAACCCCCACCGCAGGCTGCTCAAGCTGGTGGTCCCATTGATGTGGAAGTGGTTTAATCGGTTGTTTACTCAGCAAAAGTTTACACCCGTGTACTGTTAGTAAAATCACTTAAAGAACCCAGGGATCATTGGGGCCAGCGAGGCTATAAATAGTGGGGTAACTTGAAAATCAGACCCCATGGTTTTTGTCACTCCGTTAGCTTCACCGCCTCCTGTAATTGCCCTTGTTCCTCCCTCAGCGCCGCAAGAAATGGTCAATCCATGGGTGCAAACCCTTGAGACACCTGCGGCGGAGTCAGATATCCTTTTAGCACAGGCGGTCATACCTGAGGGGCAGACCAATGTAAGTAGTACTGATGATCAGATAACCATTAGCGGTGGCGAACAGACCGGCGCTAACTTATTTTATGGGTTTGAGCAGTTCAACGTACCTACGGAGGCAACTGCTGATTTTTTAAGTAATTCAACCGTCCAACGGGTGATTGGTCACGTCACAGGTGGCAATAGCTCTAATATTGACGGCCTGTTGACGGTAACGGGCAGTAGTGCTGACCTATTTATTATTAATCCAGCTGGTATTTTATTTGGCCCTAACACTCGTTTAGACCTGCCGGCAGCTTTTACAGCCACAACAGCTCAGGGCATAAGTTTTGGCGATCGTTGGTTTAATACGACAGGTAACAATGCCATCCAGGAATTGAGTGGCGATCTTAATGGATTAGCGTTTTCAGAAACATCAGGCGCTATCGTTAACCTGGCTGATCTATCAACGGATAACAATCTCACCCTGGCAGCAGGTACAGTAGTTGATCTGGGCTCCTTGAGCGCGACTAACGGAACTGTGCAGGTCCTTAGCCAAACATCAGGCACGGTAGTTCTCCAAGATGGTTTACTGCGGTTAGATTTAGTCTCTGATGCATGGTCTGATGCCCTGGGGGGCACCACAGTTTCTCTTGCTGATCTGTTAACTGGAGGCACCACTGACCAGGCCGCAGCCATTACCGTTGATAGCCAGGGTAATGTGTTTTTAGCAGATACACCGATTACCCCTGGCGATAGTGTTATTAGCCAAATCAACGGGCAGGCAGCATTGGTTGCGGCTGAGGGTACTTTATATTTGCCCAGCAGTCATGTGAATACAGTAGAGGCATTAACCCTGGTTGGCGAACAAATCTATGCCAACAATAGTGAATCTCACCCCCTCATACTAAATGCTGGAGAACGATTAACGATTCAAGGTAACGAGGGCATTAACATTCTGGCCTTATATAACGATCAAACGGCTATTGCTGGGGGAGACGTGATCCTAGCTAGCGATGGTGAAATTTCCCTGGATACTCACATTAGCAGCCTAGGAGATGTTAGATTTACCACCCTTGATCAGCGGTCTGCAAATTTTATTAGTCTCTACGATCCCATTATTAGTGCTGATGGCGATGTCTCATTTGGCGAATATGAGGGGCCTGCCCTTAAGGTTGAAGCAACCGGTAGCATTTTGATAAATGGAGATATCACTATCAGTGGTCCGGATATAACACTAACAGCAGATGGCTCAGGATCTGACGAAGATTTGCTAGCTAGCAGTCCGGCATTGATTTTGCGAGCTGGTGAAACAGTCTTGGAGAACCCTGCTAATATACCTCAGCTTGGTGTGCCTGCTCTTAATACCGACTTTGTTGAAGCAACAGTAGACGACAACCCACCCAGCATTACGGTAAACGGAGATATCTACACCAACGATACCTCTTTCATAGAACCCGGTGGCCCAGTAATTTTGACAGCACCTGGAGTGATTACACTTAATGGTGATGTCAATACTCGTTCCAATGTAAGTGGTGACATTGTCATTGAAGGGGGAGAGATTTTTGCGAGAAGTTTGATTTCAAATGCTGCTTTTAGCGATACAAGTTCAATCAATCTCACAGCTACAACGGGCGATATTATTGTTGAAACCATTTCGGCAGGTAGTGGTGGTATTGATATCAATGCAGCTGGTTTCTTTCAGGCAACAGACACCTTCGATGCCTTTGTGAGAATCACCCTCGATCTAGTAGAAGATGCAGAGTTAATTGCCTTTTTGAGAGACGTTGATGAAGACGCTTTCAATCAAATTGATTTAAATGAACAAATCGAAATTCAGATTCCAACCAGCGTTGCCACCAGCCCTGATTCAGGGGATGGCCCTATTCGTATTCGTCATGGGGCCGGGGGGAGCCTCTCCAGTGGGGGCGGTGATTATGATATTCAGGGAACAGAGGCTGTGTCGTTAACGCCCTTTTTTGCTGGCCCCAACACTGACAATGTAACGATTACGATTAATCCTGGAGGATCATCATTTCAGGCTACGGTCAGTGGTTTTACGCCATTGTTTACCGCTGCTGAGTTTCCCACAGATGCCAGTGGCACTAATGGCGCGATCGCACAATTACAAGGAGATGGCAGCCTCGCCACGGCCTTTTTTAATGAGCCCTTTGTGCCAGTGGTTCCACCGGAGCCACCAGTGACTGAGCCACCCACCCAGTCCCCAACTCAGCCACCGGTAACCGAGTCACCGGAGCCACTACCAGTAGTGCAATCTCCCGACCCATCTGAGCCAGACTTTACTGCCACAGATACGGATAATCTAGATGAGTCATCGCAGGAAGAAACGGCGACTACAGATAACGATACGGGGACCCTTTTGGCGTTAAGAGGACCTGAGGAAGACGAATGTAATGCAGATGAAATTACCGAAGACGATGGTGTCATTCAATTATCGGGGGATTGTTTAGAGGAAACTCGCACCCCAGAACAGCAAAGCACTATTCCCATTGACTATCGGCCTAAGGGGCAACCAGCGCGTATAGACAATGTGAGGATAGAGAGTTTGAGTGTGGAGCCATGAGCACCTGGGTTAGCGGCTATTCCAAACGATGGGTGAGATTACTTCTAGGACTATTGCTGGGGCTATGGTTGAGCGTTCAGGGTGTGGCTACGGTTGCCCAACGTCCGGCGGATTTATTTGCTCAGGGGCGGCAGCAGTATATTGACCATCAATATGAGGGTGCGATCGCAACCTGGCAACAGGCCTTAGCGTTATACGAGCGCCCCATCGATCGGGCTGCCACCCTTAATGGCATTGCCGCAGCCCATCTGGGCCTGGGACAAAGTCGGGCTGCCGTCATTTGGGCGAACCGGGCTCTGACAGCTGCAGAACAAATCTCTGACCCCGATCTATCGGCTATGCTGCAGGCCCAATCCTTGGGAAATCAGGGCATTGCCCAGCGAGCCTTGGGGCAATATTTAGATGCGATCGCCACGTATCAGCAAGCCCTTACCTTAATGCAGACCCAAGCAGACCAGCTGGGGGAATCGCGAATCCTGGGGCTATTGGGTAATGCCCATGAATCTTTGGGAGATTTTGACCAGGCCATAGACTTTCATCAACGCAGTTTGGCACTCGCCAAAACGCTGCAAAACCCACTGCAGGAAAGTGCTGCCCTCAATAATTTAGGAGCCACCTATGCCACAGAGGGACAATACAAAGAGGCCGTCAGTCTTTATCAAACTAGCTTAGCCATTGCCCAAGCCCTCAATGACGACTTACGCATGGGCTATGCCTTTAATAATTTAGGTACGGCCTACCATGCCCAAGGCCAGTTAGATAAAGCCATTGACAACTATGAGGACAGTTTAGCTCTCGCTGAAACCGTTGGTAATATTGGGTTAGAGATCGATGCCTTAAGTGGTTTAGGGTTAGCCTACGAAGATCTCGACGATTACGAGCAAGCCATTACCCTCCATTCCCGTAGTGTTGAACTGTCAACGGCCATTGACGACCCGCGCCGTCAGGGACGCACTAAAAACAACTTGGGTCATGCCCTCTTGGGAGCAAACAAGCTAGATCAGGCCGAAGCCAGTTTACGGTCTGCCATCGAAACCTTGGAAGATCTGCGTCCGACTCAAGATCAGTACAATATCTCGCTGTTTGACACCCATGTATTGACATACAATCTGTTACAACAAATTTTAGTTGCCCAAAACCGGCCAAACGAAGCATTAGAAATCGCCGAACGAGGACGCGCCCAGGCCTTTGTCGAACTATTAACTCAACGCTCGGCTAAAATTCCCACAACCAAAATCTCTCTTAAAGAGATTCAATCCATTGCTCAAGACCAGCAAGCAACCTTAGTAGAATACACATTAGTACCGGATGCTAGTTTCAAGGTTCAAGGCAAACAGCGAGGGACGGCAGAAAGTATATATATATGGGTGGTGCAGCCAACCGGGAAGATAGATTTCCGGCAAGTTGATCTAAAAGGAAAAGCGGTTTCTATTACCGATTTGGTGAAAACCAGTCGGCGGCGCAGCGGTGTTCGTTCCTTTGCCATTCAACCAGGGGACCAGG
>JAHQVZ010000167.1 GCA_019634055.1 Leptolyngbyaceae cyanobacterium MAG.088 | reverse complement strand
GGCTACGGGGCGTAGTCGGGCCACCCAGCGACAGCTGGCCAAGGTTTTTCGCGATCGCAAGATCCACACCCACCTATCTGAATCTGTGGGTGCATTGGAGCCAATCAGAGGCAAGGGTGTCTTAGATGCGGTGCAAGTGCACTGTGAGTCAGGGCTAAAGGTGACGTGCGATCGCGTTTTTTGGGTGACCAATGCCAGTGCCGCCCCCTGGCTTGCCAAAACCGGGCTATCCATAGATAAGACTGGTTTTATTTTGGTTAAAGACACGCTGCAAACCCTATCTCATCCCAATGTATTTGCTGTCGGGGATGTGGCGACCATGGTCAATCACCCACGCCCCAAAGCTGGAGTATTTGCCGTACGCCAGGGACCGCCCCTATATAACAATCTTCAGCACTATTTTTGTGGACAGCCGCTTAAGCCCTTTAAGCCCCAGCGTCAGTTTCTCAACATTATTGATCTGGGCACCGGTGGAGCCATCGCCTCCCGTGGGCGCTGGTCAGCTGAGTCTGTCTGGTTTAGACGTTGGAAACATCAAATTGACGGCAAGTTTATGGCCCTATTTGATCAGTTTCCAACCATGGAGGATACGGAGGGCGCGTCACTCGGCAAACCCCAAATTGCACTCCACTGTAATGGCTGCGGCTCAAAAGTGAGTAGTTCTGTGCTAAGCCGTGCATTGACTCGTGCCAGGGCAGAGTTTCCAGAAATGGACCGCTGGTCAAACCCAGTGAAGGTAGGCCTCGAATCACCCGACGATGCCGCAGTGATTGCGATGCCTCCTGGTAAGCTAGCGGTTCAGACAGTGGACCAGTTTCGGGCGATTGTGGATGACCCTTATATCTTTGCCCAAATCTGTGTGAACCACTGCTTGAGCGATCTGTTTGCCATGGGAGCAACGCCCCAGACTGTGTTGGCTTTGGCTACGTTGCCCTACGGGACAGATACGGTGCAAACGGAGACACTTTATCAACTTATGACAGGCACTTACCAGGCGTTAGCCCCTGCCCAGACTTGGCTAGTCGGTGGACACACCACTGAAGGACCAGAACTAACGTTGGGATTTGCCTGTAATGGCTGGGTTAATCCGGATGAGGTTTTAATCAAACAAAATCTTAGACCAGGTCTAAGTTTAATTTTGACCAAGCCTTTGGGGACCGGCGTCTTGTTTGCAGCGGATATGCAGCGAGGGGCTAAAGGTCGCTGGATTGAAGCCGCTATTGCCAGCATGATGCAGTCAAATCAGAGAGCGGCCCACTGTTTACGAGACCATGGCATGGTGGCCTGTACCGATATCACAGGGTTTGGGCTGCTAGGCCATCTCTATGAAATGCTGCGCTCTGGGTTGGCGATAGATTTGAATTTAAATGCACTGCCTGTACTCCCTGGAGTTCATACCTGTTTCGATGCTGGTTATTCCAGCTCTCTCCAACTACGTAACCAGCAGGTTGAGAGATATTTACATAATCCTCCGTCTGAGCACGCTAATTACCCCCTATTATTTGACCCCCAAACCTCTGGAGGTCTTTTAGCGGCAGTTTCCCCAAACCAGGTGAATGCTTGCTTAAGGACCCTGAAGCAGGACGGTTATATCCACAGCTGCCATATTGGCGATGTTGTGTCTGCTGTAGAGGGGCAACCGCCTTTTACAATCAGAGGGTGAAATCCTTAGGGTTTTATATGTCCTTATAAATGGCCATGTGGTGACTCAGCTTCTTCCGATTACTGATTTTTGGCAGGCTCCTGGCCCGATCTTAGATGTCCGCAGCCCTGGTGAATATACCCAGGGGCATTTGCCTGAGGCCATTAGCTTCCCCCTATTTTCTGATGAGGAACGGGCGCAGGTGGGGACTTGTTATAAACAGGCGGGTCAGGAGACTGCCGTTGAACTGGGATTGGAACTGGTGGCACCTAAAATGTTGGACCTGGTCAAAAAGGCCAAGGTTTTAGCCCCGGAACGTCAGGTAAGGGTGCATTGCTGGCGTGGGGGAATGCGCAGTGGCTCTATAGGTTGGCTTTTAGAAACGAGCGGTTTAGATGTCAAGCTTTTAAATGGTGGCTACAAAGCTTTTCGTCGCTGGGTTAGGACAACATTAGCCACCCCACAGCCCCTGATTATTGTGGGCGGAATGACGGGTACCGGTAAGACGGATATTTTGCACACCCTTAGAGATTTGGGAGAGCAGGTTTTAGATCTCGAAGGATTGGCCAATCATCGTGGCAGCAGCTACGGCGCTTTGATGTTGCCCCCGCAGCCTAGCACTGAGCAGTTTGAGAATCTGATTGCGGCGCAGTGGGCCGCATTTGACCGACACCGTCCGGTTTGGGTTGAGGCAGAAAGTAGCCGTGTAGGAACCTGTCGAGTGCCGGATGAAATTATGGCTCAAATGGACGTCGCGCATACCCTTGAGGTAGTGCGTTCGGAGCCGGAACGACTGAAAATATTGGTTGATGTATATGGCCAGGCCAATACGGATGAGTTAATAGCCGCTACTGAGCGTTTGCGTAAGCGCTTAGGCGGGCTGCGCACTCAGGAGGCTGTTGATCACATTAAGAGCGGTAAACTCGCGGCAGCGGCAGCGATTATCTTGACCTATTATGATCGTGCTTACCGTTACGATCTGGTTCGTCGTGGTAGTCAAATTCCCAAGATAGATGTATCTGAGATGTCTGTTTTTCAGGCAGCCCAGCATTTAATATGCCATGTAAAGGATTGGAGTTGGTACAGCATTTGACCTCGGATGAGAGGGCAAAAACTTGAAGCGTTGTGTGCTTTGAATAACATTAGTTACTTCTGTGAGATATCGAATTAAAAGAGGATGTTTTCCTAGGGGAATAAGCCAGATTTCCCAGTTTAAGTCGATGCCCTTTCTATGCTTTTAAGCGTTTTGATTAATCATGAGCTATCTGCATTACGTGCTACCCGCTACACTTACTTTTCTGATAGCGGTGTACGCATTTTTTAGAGACACTGAGGCCTCTAAGGGAAGCATATTGAACTGGACATTTGTCTTGGTCACAGGATTACTTTGGCCCATCACGTTGCCATTTATTATTTGGAAAAAGCTGTCGACGTTCCTTAGTTTGGGCCGAGCCGAGCATAAAGACGAACTCGGATTTAAGTTTAGACAGAGTCACACAATTTAGGGTTAAGTGGGGAGCCGCCAAGTCTAGGTTCTTCCATATAGGTTTCAGCATCCTGTAAATGCTTAACTAGGGTAGCCTTTGGTAAAGGCCCTTCTAGATGATCCCAAGGTAGCGACTGGGTTGTGGGCCAATCCTCATAGACATAAAACTCTAGAGGCGGGAGTGTGCCTTTTAGTTCCTTAAATGCGCGACGATAGCTGCCTAAGGAATCGCCATAGTGACGGGTTAATTCTAATAGGGCTCCAATCCGTCGATCGCCTCTGGAAATCAATGTTTGGATTACCGACCAGTTATAGCTTTCGGGTCTAAAGTCGATGCCTTGAGATCGCAATTTTTTTTGTAAAAACTTCAAGCGTTTCTCAGCTTTTGGGTTGACCCCGTACCATTGAAATGGAGTATGAGCTTTGGGTACAAAGGTGCTGCAGCCCAAGGTGAGGCGTAGACCTTTAGCCGCTTTCTTGAGCTGCAACATCATGGTGGCGGTCGCCTCAATGTCATCCTCCATTTCACCGGGGATGCCTGCCATGCCATAAAGTTTGGCACTGCTCAGGCCGCCAGCTTTGGCATTGACTACGGCTTGTTCAATGTCGGCGGTTTCAAGTTTTTTATTAATAGTTTCACGCACCCGTTCCGAGCCACTTTCTACCGCGATGGTAATGGATTTAGTTCCATGGCTTACCAGGGTTTTCGCGAGTTTTTCGTTGACCGTATTGGTGCGAACAGACGCAATACTCAAGCGCACATGATCGTAGTCAGGCTGGTTGATATAGTCCAGCAATTCTTCAAAGCCTGGGTGCTGGGTGACTGAGGCCCCCAATAGTCCTAGACGTTTGGTTACCGTCAGTCCGCGCTCAATGGCAGGAATCAGGGAGGCGTCCACACTAGCGGTGCGAAAGGGCAATGTCAGATAGCTAGCCAGACAAAACCGACACATCTCTGGGCAGCTGCGCACCACTTCCACCATAAAAATATTTTCCCAGGCAGCTTTTTCGGTGACCACCGTTGAAGCCAACAGCACATTTCCCCGATAGGTTTGTTTTTTGACCATGGCTGGGACGCCGCTGGCGGGTTCTATATGGCTAATGGGACCGAGGGGGTGGTCGTATACAGGTTGATAAAGGCTGGGTATGTAAATGCCAGGTACCTGGGCAAGCGCCTTTAGCTGTTCCAGACGACTGGCAGAACGAACCGACTGATAGGTGTCAATAAACGCGGGAATCAGATCTTCGCCATCTCCCAATAGGACAATGTCAAAAAAATCTGCAAAGGGTTCGGGGTTAGCTGTCAGGACGGGGCCGCCACCAAAAATGAGGGGATGGTGGTGGGTGCGATCGCAACTGCGGATAGGAATTTGCTGCTGTTCAAGCAAATTTAGAATATTGATGTAGTCTAATTCCCATGACACCGAAAACCCCATCAGCTCAGAACTTGCAGGTAGATTACTGGCCAGATCTGTAAACAGGCGACCAACAGCCAAATCGCTCCGCTGGGCCAGCATGGCCCAAATCACCTGGTATCCCAAACTCGTAATCCCAACGGAGTATTCGTTAGGGAATGCAAACACAACGGGAATGGCATCGGAATGGGGAGTCGCAGGCTCGAATAGCAGATGCTCAGCTGCAAATACAGATGCGGTCAAAGTAAAAAGTACCTATGGCAGAGAGTCGTATTGTGAATCATTTAGAGTCTTACGTATCAATATATCTAGCATCTGTCAGGTTAGCTGTTGTAACCAAAAGATTCTAACGATCACTATTGTCGTGAACTATGTGAACCAATCTATTTTTAGAGGCCATAGGATTTGAGTAACTCAAGTCCTATAGCCTCTAAAGAATTTCATTTTTAATTGGTGAAGCCTGACTCAATTACACAAAGCCCCCCAGCTACTAGCCAAGGGGCCTTAATGCTAGAAATCAATGGAGGCTATTATTTCCAATTAGCGGCAACAATTTCAGCCAGGTCAACAACACGCTGGCTGTAACCCCACTCGTTGTCATACCAAGCAACAACCTTAACCATGTCGCCATCCATAACCAACGTCAGGCTGGAATCAACAATTGAGGAATCGTCAGTCTTACGATAGTCGATGGACACTAAAGGCTCATCTGTATATCCCAGAACGCCCTTCATGTGACCCTCTGTGGCAGCCTTAATCGCTGCATTAACCTCTTCCTTGATGGTTTTCTTTTCGACCTGAACAACAAGGTCAACTACAGATACGTTGGGTGTAGGCACACGCATCGCAATACCGTTCAACTTACCCTTCATCTCAGGAATAACCAGGGCTACAGCCTTGGCCGCACCGGTGGATGTAGGCACAATGTTGATGGCAGCTGCACGGGCACGACGCAAATCGCGGTGGCTAGCATCTAAAATACGCTGGTCGCCAGTGTAGCTATGGGTAGTGGTCATCGTTCCTTTGATAATGCCAAAGGAATCGTTCACAACCTTAACTACAGGAGCCAGGCAGTTAGTGGTACAGCTAGCGTTGCTGATGACGGGGTTTTTGCCATGCACATACTGATCGGAGTTAACACCAACCACATAGGTGTCTACGTTACCGCCCTTACCAGGAGCTGTAATTAACACCTGCTTAGCCCCTGCTTCCAGGTGACGGCGTGCACCTTCTTCACTGACAAAAACACCGGTGGATTCAATCACGAGATCAATATCCCAAGCACCCCAAGGCAAATTATTGGGGTTACGGTCAGAACAGCACTTAATAGTCTTGCTGCCCACGGTGATAGTGTCATCAGTAAAGGTGACATCTTCATCCAAACGTCCCAGCAGGGAGTCATACTTCAGCAAATGACAGGCTGTCTTAGGATCCGAAGTATTGTTGATTGCAACAAGATCGAACCCTGAATTTTCTCTGGTCAACCAACAACGTAGGAAATTGCGCCCAATGCGCCCAAAGCCGTTGATAGCTACTCTAATCACTGCGCTTACCCTCTGTCGTACAACTGCGTCAAATTAACGTTTGCATTCGCAAACCTAAATGATATTCCATTGTCCTAAAAAGCCTAGAGTCATAGACATCACAGGTAAATCTGTGTCCAATCCATAAGATTAGCTGACTCCCGAGCCCGACAAATGGATTATCGTCTTATGTTGAAATTAAGTATAATTGCTCACGGTATTGGCTTACAAGTCAGTCTGAGGAATCTGCGTGAAGTTCTGACAAAGTTGAGACTAAACCTGAAGCCTTAGGGATAACTACTAGAGTTGACGGATATAGTTTACGGATTGCCCCCCAGGAAATTACGCATAATGGCTAACGCTGGTGGGTATGCATGTGGCCGTCCCATAAATTCCTGGTATTATACGCCTGAAATATCTGTACGTGGTGTGTGAGGTGAGTTTGATGCCAATGGCAGTAGATTTTAGTGGCAGGCCATTTCACTTTATTGGGGTGGGTGGCATTGGTATGTCGGCCTTGGCCTATGTTTTGGCGCAGCGGCAGTTACCGGTGTCTGGGTCTGACTGCCGTTTAACGCATATTAAT
>JAHQVZ010000166.1 GCA_019634055.1 Leptolyngbyaceae cyanobacterium MAG.088 | reverse complement strand
CTTTCGCATGGTTTGGACGCTATCGACGGTTGAGTAAAGATTATGAATATTTGCCTACCACCAGTGAGATGATGCTTTATGCAGCGATGGTCAATCTTATGCTCACAAGGCTTGCCTAATACTTCTCAAACACTTTCTAAGACAGCAGCACCATCTAAACTCAAGACCTCACGGTAGACAGCAATTGCCTGTATCTGATTACCCATCTGATCATATACATTGCCTTGATCAGTGAGTAGGCTTTGTCGATAAATCTCTAGGAGTGACTTGGCAGAAATTACTTGGGACTTTAATTTTTCTGCGTTATCTTGTGAATCTTTAAATACTTCCTCTACCTTTTTTAGGGTTTCATCGAGATCCTTTTGAAATGTGGTGATGGGTTTTAGGCCCTTGCCGATGGCTTGAAGAGCGTCATCATATTCCTTTAAGCCTAAGTATCCTTTCCCTAAAGCTTGATAAAGGGAAAAAATGGTCGAATTTATCTTGGGTTTTGATGAATTCGACTTTTCTGGAATAGAGATTAGATTAATGCCTTGTTGGGCAAGGTCTACACTTCTCTGGAAATCTCCTTTGATGAAATAGATGTCCAGGGTAAGCGCAAGAAAAATCCTTTCAGAACGTGCTATTCCGGCAGTGCTGCTGCCAGCACTTTAATCATGTAATCAGGACTCATGGCTGCCTGTTTAGTCTTGTGCCTGAGACTGCGTTTGTTAGAAGTCTCCTGATTGAGTACACCGATGGCCAATCGCCTCAGCAGGCACATATTTTCAGGGGCGTGTCCCGAGCGAATACGAGAGGCATCTTCTCCAAAGGTGACATCTAGGACCCAATGCAACTGGTTCTCAATTCCCCAGTGGGCACGAATCACTCGGCCCAGTCGCGCCGCATCACACGGGAGTGAACTCAGGTAAAACATCACCTCTTCGGTGGTCTTATTCCATAGGTGGCGGACCCGTTTTACCAACACCAACGTTCTCAGCCCTCGCCATTGTCCGATTTCGTGTAATGGTCCCATCTGCGATAGGGGCACAGCCCATACCTGACGATGTTCTCGACGGTGATGCCCTGCTTCAACACGCTGGTCATGAGTATGCTTGATGTCGGCAAAATCGTTGCTTAATGCCTTCTCAAACCAGGTATTCACCTGTGCCCATAGGGGCGGATGATTGGCTTTGAGGCACAGGACGTAATCGGCTCCCTTAGCGACGATCTGGCGAGCAATCTCATGCTGAGTGCCCATTGCGTCAATCGTAATGACACAGCCACTGATATCAAGGAGTTCTAGCAAAGCCGGAATGGCCTTGATTTCATTGGTTTTACTCTCAACTTTCACCTGCCCCAGCAGCAAGCGGTGTTCACTCGCCCAGGCACTGACGACATGGAGAGCAGATTGACTGCTGTTGCGGTCATAGGAGCCTTTGAGAGTTTTGCCATCAATGGGAATCACCTGAGCACCTGTCGATTGAACTAACTGGGCGACCCAGTTCCTAAAGCAACGCTCTAATGATTGTGGCTCACAGCGCTCAAATACCCTGCGGTAGGTATCTGCATGAGGAACGCCATTGGGTAAGAAAAGAAAGGTATCTAGCCATTGAGAATGGCTCTCGGCGTAAGTCTCGATGTCTTCCCAGCCATTGGCTCCACCGATGGTGGCGAGAATAGCGATCAATACGATGCTCAAGAATGGATGTTCTATCCCTTGAGCACCTCGGGGATCTTCAAGCTCACTGAATTGGCTGAGCCATTGCTGTTGAACGGTCTCTGCATCCATCGCAGTTTGGGGCTTATGCCCCTTACTTGAGCGCTGGTCTGATGCTGCTCGACTGCTAAAACCTTTAGGCATGATGCTCCTGCTATCGTGAGTTCGCTTGGGAACCCCCTAGCATCTCACAGCAGTTTTTTTCTTACGCTTACCCTGCCAAATCCCCCAGAACCCACTAGCTTCATCGCTCGATATCGACCTTGAATCAGGAGGTTGCTTTGACAGGCATTGCAATGTTTGGCGTCTGGGTTGTTACAGGGAGTACTGCAGTTAGGATTTAGACAGTAACTCATGGTTTCAACCTGAATAGAAAAGCGGGATAAATGGGAGTGATCTGACCTCAAGGGAAGTGATGTGCGGCTTTCGGGAGTTGCGATCGCGCCCCCACGACCCTTACCTAGGGCTGTAATCCAATAACCTGCTCGATTTTTGCTCCCCTTAAATCAGCATCTTCTAAGGAAGCACCCGTCAACGTTGCACCCCAGAACTTGACGCCGCTGAGATTAGCTTGCGTTAATATTCTCTAAACTCAGATCCGGGGCCAGGCGGCAAGCGGCATCAGGGCAACTGAGATCGGTGTTCTTGACGTTGACACCCTTTAGATTTGCACCCCTCAATTGGGCTGCCCGGATGTTTCCGAGTCCCCCCAAGCGGACACCTCGTAAATCAGCATTAGCAAGATTCGTGTTTTTTAGAGTAGAACCACTCATTTGAGCACGGAATAGCGCCGCTGTATTCAAATCTGCTCCACTCAGATCGACCCCCATAATATTGGCGTGACTTAGATCTGCTCCCTGCAGGCGAGCATTTTTGAGACTGGAACCGTTTAAATATGCTTGGAGCAAGTCGGCTCCCTGCAAACTGGCATCCTGTAGAACGGTTCCTCCTAAATTCGCCTTCTGCAAATTAGCCCCTTGGAAATCGGTATTTTTGAGATTAGCCCCATGCAGATCAGCTCTTTGCAGATTCCCCCCTGAAAGACGGCCATTATGGAGATTCGCATCCCGAAAGTTGGCTCCCCGTAAATCTGCCCCTTCAAGATCTGCATTGGAGAGGTTTGCTCCCATCAAATCTGCGCCATTCAGATCTACATTTCTTACATAGATGCCGCTCATGTCACATCTAGGACAGTCTTTCGTGATTAGCAGATCCTTCGCTGCCAAGGGCGGTTTTGATGGCTTAGAGTGTTTCTGACCTGTATGGCCGGACTCGCATGGGTCATGTTGTAACCGGCACAGCCAGCCAGCGACAGTAAAGTCAGGGGCAAGAGCCCCCTAGTAATAACGGGGTTAATGTTCATGGTTTAGAACAAACGTTTATAGGGCTTGAAGTGAATCTATGCCGTCAAGGATTTTCTGAAAGTCTTCAGTCGCAGTCTTTGAGACCCAAGAACTTGCTAGAACTGCATGGGATTGGATCGGTAGCGCAATGAGTTGAAAGTTTACGGGCGTTGTTTTAATCTTGGCGGTCCCACCTGCTTGAGTTCCCTCGAGTTTATGTTGCGGGCCTGAAGCGATAGCTCATGCTCTTCACAAAACCATCAATCCTAAACTCAGCAGGAAATATAGCAATCGACGTTTAGTGATTGTTAGACTCTGCAATGAGATGGTTATGTTTGGGGTGCAACGCCTTTATTAGGGACAAGATACTTTTGATGCTGGTATTCTATGGATTCTTTGACGCTGGGCGCTATCTTTCTAAAGTAATTGTTTGTTTGTTCAGCACTGGACTGGTGTTTAATGCTGCGTCTATACTCAAGCACTTGAACGGTTTGCTGGCCGGGCGTGATGTGGGCATCTTCCTGTCGCTCTAATTGGGGAAAGATATTACTGGGGGATGGGACGGTCTCAGCACGTTTCTGTTGGGTAGGTTGAGCCAGGGCTGCAGTTAAGGCTGAACCACAGACTAAGATTGCCGTCAATGCTATAGATGGATAATGTCTCATTGTTCTCAACCATTTCGTAAGTTTGTAGGAGTAGTCTGTTCAAGGGAGAGTTATATTTTTTTTCACTTAAAAGACATCTTTTTCCATCAGCGTTTGCTCCATCTCATCGGCGTGATAGAGCACGAATGTTAAGAGTCCTTTGAGGTCCGGGGTATTGAGGTTCGCTTTGACTTTAGTTGAGAAGAGACCTACGACTTCTTTCTCGTCAAATTCCACGGCTTGCCAAGCCCCTAATTTAAGGTTGCTGCTGTCCCTTAAAAGTTGGTTGGCAATTGTGTTGAGCAGATCACTTTCAGAGTAATAGGCTCAAGAGTAGATGTCCCAAATCTCCATATCTCCGAATTTTGCGGTCTTGGAATTGATAAAAATTCTCTGTGAACGATTGCCATCTAAGGTGGCCACAATTTCAAAGATGCCATCCTCTAAAAATTTGTGTGTTAGATCGAATGCATCCAGCGAATTTTTGACCCATATATCAACTGGAGTTTCAGCCTTTGTTTGGGCGATTTTCATTGCTGTTGTGGAGGTTATTGCAGTGATAGCTGCTAACGACGCAACAGAAATAAATCGATGCACAAATCATGCTCCTCTGTTCTGTATATCCTCAACTTGAGCTTTATCCTACGGTGAGCTGAAGTGGTTGCCTGTCCCGTTGCAGAAATTGAAACCTTCAAGCACATTGTGTCTTTCTGCGAGGTGTTTCATCGTGATGTCGGACTGTCGCTGTTACGCAATGGAGAGCCATGTGTAGATCGGTGATTGCTCCCATGGCGTTGCCCTTCTCACTGATGATGAGATAAGCGCAGGCTGGAAGCGTCATCTTAGACAGAGCTGTCTACTTTGTTTCAGTAAGAGGACAACTCTATAGCTGAGGCTTTTCAGTAACAGGCGAGGTAGCCGTTCTGACTCAAGAGTCTGATCTTCAGACGAATACTGTGCTGAGGATATTGGAGACTTGGACAGATTAGAATTTTTCCCAAGCAATTGACAAGAATAGAGATAGCTGATCCCCTATTGCCGATATTGCTCATGGGCTTGCTGCACGTCTTGATCAAGCTGCTGTGCTTATCAAGAAGTACAGCATAGTCGAATATACTTAGAACATACTTACGGTTGATTTATCCTTGGTCTCAGCCATTGCGCAAACATTCAGAGCACCAAAATGACTAGATACATCTGTATGATTCAGCTGCTGGATATGTAGATGAACTAAGTCTTGGAGACAACAACACTTTCTCTACCTCTTCTTAATTTAACGTTATGTATAATCCTTTCCTATTCGAGTGACTAGTCTATAGTCTCTCTCTACAATAGATGTCGCTCTGCTAGAAAAGGTTCGTAATGACACCAATGTTGTGGGTGCAGAAATTAGGTGAGATTTTAGGCGTTCGAAAAATCTCAAATGACTGCAGCGACTTGGACTTTTTCCCTGATCTTTGAATATTATGTCCGATTTATTTTGGTGGGAGTCTATCTGTTTTTGGTAAAGATTATGAAATCTATCTATTCTTAGTAGAATGATACTTTATTCTGCTATGGTCAATCTAACGACAGAAATTTGATTGATTGCCATGTCAATACATTCTTAGAAAGGAGTCAAAGGAGATTTATGCTAAATAAAGATACAAGAAAGTGGCTTCCTTTAGGATTGATATTAATAGTGGGTGTCATATTATACTTTTATAAATTAGGAAGTGAAAGTCTCTGGGAGGATGAACTCTATAGTATCTATGATGCAGGACACTTGGAGTTTCCAGCAGTCTTTTTATCTAGTACCAGGCCGATCTACTTTACACTTCTGCACTTCTGGATGTTCTTGGGTGATAGTGAAGTATTTTTGCGTGGATTCTCTATCCCCTTTGGTCTGGGTAGCATTATCATTACTTATCTAATTGGAGATCGATTATTTAACCGATCAACTGGATTTATAGCAGCTCTACTCCTGACCCTTTCTCCTTTATTTATTAACCATGTTCAAGAAGTTCGATTCTATTCGCTCAGTGTTTTCTTGAACTTGCTTGGCACGCTTTTACTTATCCATGCGCTGCAAAAACCTCGAAGGAAATTTATCTATTCTTGGGCATTACTTAGGGCTTTAGCGATCTTAACGACTCCCCTAAATTTTCTGCTTCTATTGCCAGATGTGGTAATTATTGGATTCTCTTTTCGTCATCAAAGATCTAAGCTTATACTTTTTATACAAGGTTTAATTATTATCGGAATTCTCTGGACTCCAGCAGCATTGAGATTGTTGACAAATGACGCTTCTGCCTATCTTAATGACTGGGTGTATACCCAGACTAGGCCTGGATTTAGAGAAATTCTTATTCTTATAAAGCGATTGGTCTTTGATCCACCCTATAACTCAAAGCTAAGTAGACCAATGATTCATGTGTATCGTATATGTACCTACTTATTGCTTTTTTTGAGTTTGTTTTCATTATGGCAAAAAAAACATTCGGAAAATATTTTCCGAATGTCAATGTGGGCATTTCTACCCTCGACTTCTGTCTTCATACTTGCGTTTGTGAGAGAGTCTAGTGGCTTGTGGTTTGCTCGATATTTGCTGTTGATTTGCCCTTATTTCTTGATCCTAATATCTGTCGGATTCCTTCGGGTTTGGCGGTTTAAATCTGTGGTTGCAATCGTTGTTTCTCTATTCTATCTGGTAGGAGTATGTGGTGGATTGTATTACTACTATGGTACTGCTAACCATACGGATTGGCGTGGTGCTATACAATTGATTCAAGGTGATGAACAACAAGGTGATGCGGTTATTTTTTATGCAATAGGTGCAGAGTTTGCTCTTGCGAGGTTGATTCCTGCCATGTCTTACTATTATGGTGGTTCTCTCCCTTTCTATTTTTTAAGTCATGAAGATAGCTCAAAGAGACCCTTAATGGATAAGTCTCAGGCTCTGACAAGCTCCCAGGCATCCGATAAAATTAAAGAAATATCTAAGGATGTTTTTGAGGCGGATCAAGAGAATGATGTGTCTGAAGATCTACGTTTATGGATTATGTGTTTTAAATATTGTAGGAATCCTAAAACTGTCCTTGGTTTGGAAGAAGCCTTTTCTACTAATGGATTTCAATTGAAGCAGAAAGGTGTATATAGTGATAACATGCACGTCTTTTTATTCGGACCTTGATGTCATTTAGAATAAATATATTGATGCCTGAGTGTTGTCTCTTGGTAAGACATTATGGCAAATAGTCGTTCTGAGACTATTGGAATATGGACCAGGACTTGCCAGAATGAAGTGAATACAGGTTCCCCGATCCGAACCTACTGAATAAAAATATCCATAATGAATGACTATGGCTGATTCTGATTCTTCTGCTCCAGCATCAGATTTGACTACAGATTCTACATCCTCTCCTGCTGCTGAAGAGCGGGGCAGTAGTGCACGCCAACTGCTAGGGATGAAGGGTGCTGATACAGGTGACACCAACATTTGGAAAATTCATCTGCAGTTGATGAAGCCAATTACTTGGGTTCCGCTCATTTGGGGGGTGGTTTGCGGGGCTGCATCATCG
>JAHQVZ010000165.1 GCA_019634055.1 Leptolyngbyaceae cyanobacterium MAG.088 | reverse complement strand
GCGGGTAAAACCTGTATTGAGGCTGGGGCCTATGGCCTTACCGTTCATCCTCGTCCCGATGAACGGCATATCCGACGTCACGATGTTTATGACCTGGCGGAGATGTTAACCCATCATCCTACGATTGAATTTAATATCGAGGGCAATCCGCTAGAAGCTGGATTTATGGACATTGTGCGAGATGTTAAACCCAATCAGGTGACTCTGGTCCCAGATGATCCCAATCAATTTACCTCTGACCATGGTTGGGACATCGCCAAAAAAGGTGAGGCCTTAGTGCCCATTATTAAAGAGATTCAAGCATTAGGGGCACGGGTGAGTTTGTTTATGGATCCTGACCCAGACCAAATTCGTCTGATCTCTACACTAGGGATAATGGCAGGGCCTACAGAGACTCGCATTGAGCTATATACTGAGCCCTACGCCACCGCATACCGTGAAGGCACTCACGATGAGCTAGAGACTCTCCACACGAGCTATGCAGTTGCCGCCAAAGTGGCTAAGGATTGTGGTTTAGGGGTTAATGCAGGCCACGACTTAAATTTGGAGAATTTGCCTCAATTTTTGCGCATTCCAAATATTTTAGAGGTTTCCATTGGCCATGCTCTCACGGCAGATGCATTGCTCATGGGGTTAGGTAATGCGGTTAAGGCCTATTTGGATGTGATTGCAACCGCGAATCAGCAGAATACATAAATCGTTTTTAGGGTAATACATGAATTGTTTTCACGGTATAGTCTCCTGACTCTTTTAAGATAGGGGCTAACTTTTAGCTGTGAAGGAGCGTTCAAGGTCGCTATGGATAACACGTCTATTTCACGTCACTTTACGGGGACAACCTGGGAACCACAGGTTGGCTATTGTCGAGCAATTCGGGTCGGCAACCAAATCTTTATGTCAGGGACAGCGCCAGTAGATGATGAGGGTACTACCTTTGCGCCAGGGGATGGCTATGCCCAGGCAAAACGATGTTTTCAAATTATTCAGAAGACATTGCGGGCCATGGGGGCTGATTTGCCTAACATTGTACGCACCCGGATGTATGTGACTGACATTAGCCGTTGGCAAGAGTATGGTCAGGCCCATCAAGAGTTTATGGGGGCCTATCCTCCGGCAACGGCAATGGTGGAAGTAAGGGCGCTGATTGACCCGGATATGCTGATTGAGATTGAGGTGGATGCGCTGGTGTTTGATTAATTATAGCCATACAGCCAGGGCTCGCTCTGCAAACCAGACACTGCCTAAAAGAATCATCATGATTGAAATTGCATAGCGTAATACTAACTCTCCTCGACGTTTTTGTAGCAGGCGCAGTCCATAAAAGACCAATACCACAATGGTGATTTGACCTAACTCAACACCTAAATTAAAGCTAGCTAGAGATAGGAGCAGATTGCCCTGGTTTTGGGTGAGGTCTCTTAAAATATTGGCGAACCCTAGGCCGTGGATAAGGCCAAAGCCAAAGGTGAGCCAGGGGCGGTGATTCATCTGTTTTCGCCACAGATTTTCGATGGCCACATAGACAATTGATAGGGCAATGACACTTTCTACAAACGCGGTGGGCAATGTGACAACATTGAGAGCTGCCAGGGTAAGGGTGATTGAATGGGCAATGGTGAAGGCAGTGACAATTTTGAGCAGTTGAGGTAAGCGTCCACCTGGCAAGAGTAAAGCAATTAAAAATAAGATGTGGTCATAGCCGGTGAAGATGTGTTTTACCCCCAGCTGGAGAAAACTCAGGGCCTGCTGCTGCCAGGGAATGGTGTCTGCGATTTCTATGGTGTTGTTTTCAGGGGTGAAGATCACATTGCGGGTGCGATCGCGTTGAGTAATGGTGGCTAAGGCCTCAGTCTGGTCAAGTTCAGGGGAAAACAGGGTGTACTCAATGGTGAGCTTTTCCAGAGATGTGGGCCATTCGTATTGGAGCAAGAACGTGCTATGGGTGACGTTGTCGGCTGGTGACTGTGCTATTTCTGGCGTGAGGGTGAGGGTGCCGAAGCTATCTTTCTGGTTTTTGAGGACGATAGCATTACTTAAGGTCTGTTCTAGTTGGGGACGGTGTATGTCGATCTCTTTCTGTGACAGGGTTTGATTGCCATCATCGTCAGCAAACCTGAGCAGCACGGTAGGTACGGTTAAGGTGATTTGAGCATCGGTGTCGGTGATCAAAATGTCGGCTACGGTGAGGTCGTCCCAGTGGGCAAAGGCGGGTGCGATCGCACCATTCGCCAACCACAAACTAACCAACAACCCCAAAACACTAACCTGTAAAAAGCGAACAAAACGTTTCATAGAGTTCTCCTATGGCGGTTAACAGTAACAACTGGCCTACCGTTCAATACGTAAGCCAATATCTCTCATCCCCTCCTCAGAGGGGCAACGGGGTAGGTGGGTCGTGGCAGCTAACTATCCAATCCCCAAATCCTCTGATCCCGTTCACCAAATGTAGGATCCACTGTCTGCGCAGCCTCAAAATACTCACCAGCTGCAGACTCATTACCCAACTGTTGTTCGACGAGTCCAGCCCGATAAAAAATCACCGCGTTTCGTGTCCCCTGTTCAAGCGCAGTTTGCAAAACCTGTTGGGCCTCTTGCCAACGGCCCAACTGTATCAGTACTCGAGCATAGGTATCTAAGGTCTCTGCATCCTGACGGACCGCTAAATCAGCTTCCATCAGGGCCAACGCTTCAGGCAAATCAGCAGGTTCACCTCGATCTAGTAACAGCTGTGCTAGGGCACGCCGATGCCCAAAGGTATCTAAATCTTGATGTTGTCTAAACTGAGTTTCTGCCTGTTGCCAAAGCTTCTGAGCTTCCGAGCGATTGCCTTGCAACTTAGCGACTTGGGCCATCCCCTGCAGAGCCACATGATCCCATACATTGGCATAGTCCTGGGAAGTAAACACCTTAGAGTAAAGTTTTTTCGCCGCTCTGTACTCTCCTTGACGAGTTTTCAAGTTCGCCATGTGGACCAGAGCCAACGGATAGCGAGGCAAAATATCGAGCGCTTCCTGGTAGAGTTGTTGAGCTGTTTGAGACTCTCCCCGGCTGGCATAAAATCGTCCCATAAGGGTGCGAGTCAAGGCAGAGCTCCCCTCCTCCTGCGGTTCTTCTGCATTGAGGGCAGTTTCAAAGTCCTGGATGGCTAAGGTATCTTGACCTTGTGCCACATGCACCAGCCCCCTAAGCGTGAGTGACCCCAGTGTGGGTATTTGTTGCACCAGGCTATCTGCAATGGTTTTAGCTTCAGTTAAATTACCTTTACCCAGGTGAGCTGTGATCAAGATAGATTGAGCCGGTTCAGAATAGGATTTATTTTCGAGGACTTGATTGGCCAGGAGAATGGCACGGTCAAAATCATGGCGGGCCTCAGCAACTTTAGCCTGAACAATGTGGGCCCCTTCATTATTGAAGGGCAGTTTTTGTAAGGATTGTTGAGCCGCTTGCTCGGCCAATAGATACCAGTTAGCATCGCCAGTGGCACGGGCGAGTTTAAGGTAGGTACTGGCTAGGGCCGCCTGGCTCAGACCATCGTCTGGAGTTTGGCGAATGCGGTTTTTGTGAAAAGCAAGTTCCTGCTCAAGTTGGCCAGTGATGTCGGTGTTGTCTGGAGGAGAGAACGGGTAGTCGTAGGCGGTCGTGGTGAACAGCGGTTTGAGCTGGTGGACTGTGGTCACCATAAGCAGTAAACCAACTCCCCAAAAAAGTTGTCGGCGACGTTGGATAAAACGCAGGTTTAGAGTAACTAGCATGGGCTTTCTATTGTTTTTGGGGCGCACTGTTGTGCGCCCTCATAGTTAACAATTCCTCTCCCGAAGGAGAGGGCTTTACGGCAAGAACTAACTCGGTGGCAAGCACTAATTCGGCATTGCCAAATAAGGAAACGCAGGCTCTAACGGTTGATGTCCCTGGGATGGATTGCCAGGTGTACCTTCATAGGAGACATTGTCTGTCGTAATTGCACCATCCGATAAAACGCTGAGGGTAATATCGATCACGTCATCCTTAAGCATGCGACCACGCACGGGGCTGCCTGCCTCATTTAACTCATTGCCATAGCCGCTGGGGCCACTGGTATCGATGCGCATCACGTCAGGCAAGAAAGCACCTAACAATGCATTGGCACGTTCCTCACTGTTGCCGAGAGCCAGTAATGTGTTTTTCGCCTCACCCACGATGGGTCCCGCAATGTCGGCAGCAGGTTGTTTGCCAGCTAGTGCGGCGGCTTCAAAGTCAGGGCCAACACTATTCAGAGCATTAAGAAAATCGTTAGTGAGAACAAGACCTTCATTAATGCCAGGACGGGCTAGACGCTCAACCTGAACAAATTTACCATCGGCATCGGGCGTGGAGATCGTCGTCCAGATATCGAAGACATCGCTATGGTGGCGACCCTGTAACAACTTCTTAGGAACGCGAACGGCAATAGTATTAACGTTATACCCCGTAGTAAAGTCAACGGCCTGGCTGGGGTCACGGAAGCCGACCGCAGGACCGATGCCAGCGGCTCCAGCACGAACCCGGAAAAATTGTTCAACATCAAAGAAAAAGGGATCTTCCCGTAAGCCTGCAAAGATGCTGAGGGTTTCACCGCCAAGATTGACATTTTTTACGTTAGCAGAGGTGTCCCATAGGGAGGTGGTCGTCGCCTTAGTCTTGCGGGCTTTACCATTACTAATGGCAGTAACAGTAACTTCCTGTTCCTGATTGCCATTGGGGGCACCAAACTCAAAGCGTAGGGTCATATCGGGCTGGCCCGTGACGTTAGCATCTTTGTTGGCGACAGAATCAATGTGGAATTCGTAACGGGCGTTGGTGCTGAAATAATATTGTTGCCGTGCTAGGGAGCGAGGATTGGTATTCATCACCAGGATGAGATCATCCTCAGCGGCATTGGGGTTTTGATCCTTTTCCCTGAAGGCGTAAACGTCAGTAATATTGAGGTTACGGCCCTTAACGTCCACTTCGCCATCATCATGGTCAGATGCGTTAATATATGTGGCGGCTCCCCCCAGGGTGAGGGTAGTGGCTAGAATGACGCCGCTAAGCTTAATCCAGGTTTGGCGCTTAGAAAAGTGGCCTAGAGTGTTTTGTAAAGAGTTCAGCATGGTTCAATGTCTCCTCTTAGGAAACGAATAGAATGGTGTTTGCAAAGATCGCACTTCAAAGCCGACCCAGTTGCTTAGGAGCAAGGGCCATGACAACATATAGAAAGTCGTCAATACTGCTAGAGCAGAGGTTTTCTACTCAATTGGTTAGCGATGGTTGTGTGCAATCTGAATGGGTATACGCCAGGTTTTCTAGATTGGATCTCTCGGTTTCAAAAAAAATTTGAAATAAATGGTCAAACTGCAAACTAAGGACGAAACCGAACTGATTAGTCGCATGGTACAAGGGGACCAGGCAGCCCTTAGCCAGCTTTATGATCGCTATGCCCGAGTGATGTATTCCCTGGCATTCAAAATGTTAGGTTCGGCAGAGGAGGCAGAGGAAGTCGTTCTGGATGTTTTTGCTAAGGCCTGGCGAACAGCGGCTCGTTATGATGCCAGCCGTAGCCGTGTGGATTCATGGTTATTTTTGATGACCCGTAGTCGATCATTAGATCGATTGCGGCAACGCCAGCGGCAATCGAAGGTGGTGGAAGCGGCTACCAATACGGCCCAGGTAAGTTCGTCAGATTTGCCAGATGATGCCTTGCTCATTACTGAACGACGAACGATAGTGGCAGAGGCATTAGCTGAGCTACCAGAGGAACAACGCATTGTGATTGAGTTGGCCTACTACAAAGGCTTTAGTCAGTCAGAAATTGCTAAGCAAACGGGACTGGCCCTAGGTACCGTCAAAACCCGCATTCGGCTTGGCTTACGCAAACTAAAACAGGCCCTAGGGTCAGATTAGACGCTGACGAGATCCAGTCTGGACTCGTTAGCGTATACCTATATGGCCTTACTACATTTATTTTTCCAAATGCCAGGTTAGTATAAATATATGACATCTCCCGAGCCCTACCAAAATGCTGCTGCCCTCTATGCCCTGGATGCGTTAGAGGACGATGAGCGTGTGCAGTTTGAGCAGGCTTTATTAGATAGTGTTGAGCTAAATCAAACCGTTCAAGAATTTGAAGAGACGGCGACTACGTTAGCCTATGGTGCGCCCCCTGTGCCGATGGCGGCAGATTTGAAAGAGCGTTTGTTTCAGCGGATTGCTACTGAGTCTGAGGGACCCAGTTCAGACTTGGTAAAGCTTTTAACATTGCCGATTGCTGAGCTAAAGCAGCGGATGGCTGACTTAGATTGGACATTGATGCCTGGTAAGTCAGGGGCGGAAGTGGCCACCTGGCAGGTGGATGACGGGGAGCGAGAAGTGGCCTTTTTTGTCCGCAAAACGGAGGGCGGTGTTTTTCCTAACCATGCCCATGCCAGTGGTGAAACAGTGTTGGTGTTGGATGGGGATTTTGTGGTAGAGGGTCAGGTGTATCGCACTGGTGAGCAAGTTTCTTCACCGGGCGGTACGAGTCATCAGCCGGAAACTCAGACGGGTTGTGTATTGTTTTGTATATCGTCGATGGACGATGACATTTTGGATGCTTGAGGAATAAGCTCGAACCCACGCCCGATTCAAAACCAGGTGCTAATTGAATTCTGTCTGAACGTGCCCCTTAGCCCCAAAGGTGTGGCTATGCCAACGACTTCGCTCCCTTCGACTTCGCTCCCTTCGACTTCGCTCCCTTCGACTTCGCTCCCTTCGACTTCGCTCCCTTCGACTTCGCTCCCTTCGACTTCGCTCAAGGGGCGTTGATTAGGGGGCGTTGATTAGGGTGAGGCATATATCGGTATTGATCAATACCGATTCTGAATTTGCCGAGCTAGTATTAGAGACATGACACCTTCTGAACCCTACTCAAATGCTGATGCCATGGATATGGCTGCGCTCTATGCACTCGATGTGCTAGAGGCAGATGAGCGTATGCAGTTTGAGCACGCATTGTTAGATAGCGCAGAGTTAGATCAGACGGTTCGTGGGCTGGAAGAGACGGTTGCTAGCCTGGCGTATGGTGCAGTGCCTGTGCCCATGGCGGCGAATCTTAAGGATCGCTTGTTTCAGCGGATTGCGGCCCAGCCCATGGGGGCGAGTTCAGATTTATTGCGACTGCTGGAGTTACCCATTGCTAAGCTACGGCAAAAAGCGACTGAGTTGGACTGGTTGTTACTACCTGGCAAGTCGGGGGTAGAAGTGGCTACCTGGCAGGTGGATGAAGATTTTCGTGAGGCTGCTTTTTTTGCTCGCAAGACTGGTAGTGGTCTTTTTCCAAATCATTACCATGCCAGTGGTGAAACGGTGCTGGTGTTAGAAGGCGACTTTGTTGTTGATGGGCATGTGTATTACACCGGTGAGCAGGTGGCTGCACCGGGGAAGACTAGCCATCAGCCAGAATCGGTAACAGGCTGTCTATTGTTATGTGTGTCGTCGATGGATGATGACATTTTAGATGTTTGAAAGTGCTCTTAGGTGTGCTTTGGAATTTAATTTAGTTCAATCATTTTCTAAGGCGTTATCTATTCGTGATAGGGCGTTATCTATTCGTGATAGATAGTGAAGGCTCCTATTGTTTACACATTTTCAGAGTTTTTGCTTGTGCGTGATGGTGCCTAAATTTAGGTAACCATACTGAAATTTTCTATCTATTTGCCTTATATGGGGGTGCTATACTGCGAGTTTGCAGTATAGCTCTCTAATTTGGGTGGATAGGCTGCGAGTTCGCAGTATAGTATGCCGATAAGGGGAGATAGACTGAAAAAGTAGATCTAATAAAGAGTT
>JAHQVZ010000164.1 GCA_019634055.1 Leptolyngbyaceae cyanobacterium MAG.088 | reverse complement strand
CTAAAACTACTCCTGGGGATTCGAGTCTCTGCCCAACAAGAGTTGCTAGGGTTGGATATGAGCGAACATGGTAGCAATGGCTACTGGGGCTTTGATGAGTATACGCCTTCTCAAAATGATTTCTAGGGTTGGGCTAAGTTAGAAATGTGTGGTGTATGGGGGATAATAAAAAGTGTATACGTTGGTTGTCCCTTAAGAAAATGGCCATGGGGCACTCTTTAGGCAATATGCATAAAAAAATCCCCCATTGTGTTCAAAAAGACAACGGGGATAAGAAAAGTACTATGTGTCGTTTCTTGTTTGCTTAAATGCCAATAGCCTCATTCATTCGATTAATCAGTAGTACCTTTAACCGCACCAGATTCGTCGTTGGGTGATGGGAGCCAAAATTCTCCTCAAATAGTGATAACGCTTCTTGATAAAGAAACTTGGCCTTTTTATAATAACCTTGATTATCGTAAAGGGTTGCCAGTTGGTAAACATTAGCCATTACATCAACATGACTCTTCCCCAACAACCATTTACGCATCGTTAAGGTTGTTTCTAATATAGGAATAGCCTCATTAGCTCGATCTTGATCAAGATAAAGGATGGCTAAATTAGAAAGAAGACCAATTGCGATAGAGTGTAATGCTGTTTGAGCAATATTTTGTTGCTCGGTTGGTTGTTGTATCGGTGGTGTTTGAATGGTTATGTCAGTTTGACATCCCACCAGACGATAAGCAACTCCCGATCGATCCCACATGGCCGTTCCTCGGATTAATACCCAAAGATAATCTCCACTCTGATGGCGAATACGGTATTTGCATTGAAATGGAGAGCTATGATTTAGTAAGTAATCATGTAGCTTTTCTTCAAAGTGTGTTCGATCTTCTGGATGAATACGTGATAACAATTCATCGGGACTATCACTAATGGCAATATTTTCTAAACCAAGAAGCGATTTCCACTGGGGAGAATAGTAAACAGAATCTGTCTTTAAATCCCAATCCCAAATGCCATCATTCGTTCCCTGGGCAATCAATGCGTAACGTTCTTGATCTTGATTCAAGATGTCGCAGGATCTTGTCCGCTTAATTGCGTATTGAATACGCTGGATAAGTTGATTGCCCACATTTGCATAGCCCAAGCGTTCTAGGTAGATAGGAGAGAAAACATCTGGCTTAACCACATAGTCCTGAACACCTTCTTGTAATGCAGCCTCTACAATCATTTGGTCTTGAAGCCCTGTCAGAACCACAATGGGGATTTGAGGAGCTAACTGTTTTAGTCGTTTGATCAAATATAAACCCTCACCATCTGGTAAGTGTAGGTCTAATAAAATAATATCGAAGGTGTTGAACTCTAATATATTTAGAGCGTCACTAAAGTGGCGAACATGATGTAATACAGGTTTATTGACATCGGCTAGATGGATGACCTTTTTCACTAGCTGTGCATCAGAGAGGCTATCTTCCACAAGGAGTGCATCAATGACTGATTCCATGATTTTCTACGCAACGTTAGACATGAAGGACTAGCATTAACAATGATTCAGCTTTCTAAGCAATTTGTTTTTCTAGGGGAAGAATTTTAGAAAAACATTTTAAATTATTAAGTGCTCATCCTTAAGAACTGTTTTTTGAGTTTAGAAAAATCTGTTTTTTGAGTTTAATAAAACACTAAAAAACAAATTAAATATTCTTGGTATAGTTTGCCCAAACTGTCAAAAAAAGATATCGGGAAAATCACTGATTTCATGAAATATGGTTGTTATTAATCATTAACAATAACCTCAAAAATAAAAGCATGATGAATGACCTCATTACAAGGACTTGAATGACTGTAAAAATAATAAAGAAAACCTAAGTAAGTAGGTGAACTCAATCTTTTGTAAGATATAAACAAGCTTTTAAACTACTTGGATTCTGCCCCAAAGCCCCCAACCCTGGGGGCAATGATTTCCGAATTTAGTCTCGGTACGCGATTAAAATGATATCGAAGTCAGAGGCCGAATGCTGACCCTCAGACACCTGTTAATCGCTTTAAGTTGTTCTTTACGATAACTGAAGACATGTGGTCTTTTAGATCACAACTGAGAGACTCAGATATTTATTGGCTTAGATACAACATATTAAGAATAAAATAACCGTTCTGATTCGTAATTGCTTTTTACTTACTTACAAGTCATTCATATTTTATGTCTTCTAATAGAATGCCCTCATCACCATGGAAGCATCTGCCTGGAAATTAAGAAAATCCAAAAAAATCAGTAGTAGATTTTGCCTGTCTTTAGGCTAGCTGGTGAGGCAAATGCTTCTATGGTGAGCGGCTGATTGTTCAAGACGTTAAGTATTGCAGTGATGTGATCAGCACTAATACTTGAATGATTCGAACAAAATGCACTCAGCAGTTTCAGTGTAATAAGCCGTAATCAAATATCCAGATATTTTCTGTCAGAGTATCCCTTAAAGCCATGTGGCGACTGCATTATGTTGGTTTGCATTGCCGGTTCAGCAGTATAAGCTCAGTAACCGTAGGCAACATAATAGAAACTGTTTTGTGTATGACGCCACTTATCCAATGATACTTAAGGGATAGATCCATTTTTCTTGACTAAAATAAGTAAAACCTACAGGGTAGACCAATGCAGATTGCATCCGAACTATTTCAAGACATTTCTTCTTATTGAAGCGTTCTTAAAATGCTAAATGCATCTATCCTGCTTGTTGTGTCAATGTTCCCAATGTTTTTTGAATCTATCATCATTAAAGCTAAAGAAACCCTAAAGAACTCAGAGGTCCATAACGCTAAATTTTTTCTGTAATCAATGCTAAGTCCCAATATTCTGTTGTGTGTTTAATAGGGTGTCAGGTGTCATAGGGTATTGCTCCTTCGATATAGAATCTTAGCGGCAGTACACACCCAAACTTAGCTTGGAGTGCTCGCATGTCGTCAATATCTTTAGGTGTTAGCACATAGCCTTGGGCATGGCACTGCACTTGAGCATCTACAGATAGACAGCGTACTCTAAAGTCTCCGATCTGCCCTTCTGCCCCCATTGTTTCGGGCGGAAACGGCCATGATCCTCCATTGGGTAAGTCAAAGTGACCATAGTGCTTGGAGTCAATACGCACTGGATGCAAGTCGACAACTAATTCGCTAGAGGCGTAAACAAGACCGTCGGTTTCTAAAACTTTATGGAATTGTTGGTTAGTCAGGGCAAGCTCAATGGCGGCGACGTCAGTTTTGCGGATGATTAGATCAAGATCTGCATGGGGTCTGGTCTGTACGTTGAGCAATGCATCTACACCCCATCCGCCATCTACGCAGATCCATTGATCGTCAAGGGATTTTAGCAGTGCTACTACATGTTCTAGTTTTGCTTCTTGACCCATGGTTAGTGCTCAATATGCGTCTAAGGCTGTGTTAAGTAGCTGCCTTGTTGAGGGGGGACTCGGCTTCTATTGGTTTAACCCAAGCTCTTTTTGTTTTTTCTTGGTTAAACCCAATGAAACTAAGCGGTGTGACTCCTTAAGGTACTCTTTCAGCTGCTCGTCCTCAAGCGTGTCATATTGTTGTATCCACTTCATGCCACGGGATGCCATGTAGGGGGCAGGTCTGAAACCTGGTTGTTCTTGTAAAAAATCGAAATCTAAGGCTGACACTTTGAAGGTAAAGGCTGGCTGATCATTGTCTGACCAACCGCCGATGGCAAATACTTTGCCGCCCACTTTCCACACATGGGAGTCTCCCCACTGCATGACATAGGATGTGGCTGGCAACGAACCGCAAAACTGATTAAATTCGTCGTAGGTCATACAGGGTATCCTCGTGACTCATAACGGTTTCGCTCACAGATGCGGCTCAAATCGCGTTACCTTCCCATTTTCGTCCAATCTGGTTCACAGGCAAAGGTGATCACCCCGTCGTGGTGATAGTGCAAACACCAGTTAACCGTTTCACCTACGACAACAATATTGTCACCACTAAATATCTCGGGGGCATACTTCACAACAATCTTCCAGGACGTCAGGATAGCTGGGGCATCCTTTGCCGCAAATGCTGGTAACAAAAACGCATTATCCGCAAACGGCAGCCCCCTTTGATATAGCCATTTTTTCAAGTCGGCATCTCCCCGATGCTGAGCCACTGTTTTATAACAGCCCCCCCTAAATGGCCGATTACCCCAACCATCATCTCCACAGAGAAGGTCGCGGCGATTAAAGGCTTCGTAAACAGTCTGAGTTGATGGCCCATCCAGGAAGATGATCTGATCCTGGTGGGTCAGGGGCATCGCTGCAAACTCCTCTGGCCCACCCAGAACCGTCCATTGATCCACAGGAGGCTGATGTGAGCCGGTCAGATTAGATATGTCAATGAAGCTCCCAGGCATTGGTGATGAAGGAGAAAGAGAAGGAAGAGGGGAGAAGGGCGAACACTCCTTCCTCTCCTTATGAGACAACATAATTCACTCTATTGCGATCGCATCCGGCCAGCAGCACCTTTTCAATTAAAAACTTCATTAAAGAAATCAACCATGGACTTCCACGAACGACGGGCTGCCGCTTCATGATACAGAATGCCATTTTCTGGCATCGTTGCCCCCTCAAATGTAAATGCGTGCATCGCACTGCCATGAATGTGGGCCTGCCAGTCAGCCTGGCGATTATCCATCTCATGGGCAAAGGCCAGATAATCATCCGGGGGAACTAACGGATCGGCCCAACCATGCTCAATGAGAATACTGGCTTCTATGGGCTTTGTCACCGTCAGGTCGTTACCAATGAGTGCCCCATGAAAGCTCACCACCCCCTTCAGGCACTCTGGCACTGACCTGGCCAAATCGAGGACACACAGGCCACCAAAACAGTAGCCTATGGCACCTATGTGGGTAGCATCCACCGTCGCCATCTCTCGGATAGCCCCATAGCCAGCCTGTAAACGATTGTGCAACATCCCTCGATCCGCCAGTAGCGGATTCATTAGGTGGGAGTTGTCCCCCACAGGATTACCCCGAATCCCCTGGCCATAAACATCGACGGCCACAGCCACGTATCCCAGTTGCGCCACCCGTTGGGCAATCGCCTCGATGGGCGGGTTCAACCCATCCCATGCATGGGCGACGAAAATGGCTGGCAGTGGCTTCGTCACCCTGTCTGGTTGAGCAACATATAGATCAAACTCCGTCCCAGATAGTGTGTATGTTGCTGTATGGGTTGATATTGAGTTCATAAGCGTTCCCAAACGTCACGCTACGAGCGTAGTGCTTTGAGCCATAAATGTATTGAACGTTTGCGACATCGGATATCCATGGGGTATCTAAAGGTAGAAAATAGTCGGATCCAGGTTAGTGCGCTGGCCTGAGGCGGCAAAGGCTTCAGCCAGAACTGATCTATCCTCAGGGCGATATCCCCCAGGTGTTCTACGCAGATATCGACGCCAGGTGCGTATTTCATGGGCCTGATCCGCAAACTCTTGGACAGGTCTTTCGGCCGCTCTGACGCTGCGCTGCAATCGATGCAGGTTCATCACTTGCTTGGGGCTAACACCAAGGTGGCGTTGAAATTCACGCTGCAGCGTCCTTGGCGTCATGCCCAGATGCTCACAGACTGCATCAATGCGTCTGTTGGACGTCAGTGCTTGATGCAGCTGCAAACGACGCTCCCTCACAGAAATCGGCACGGCACTAAGTAAGGTTAGGAGCCAGCTATCCATGGCGTTTTTCATATCATTGAGTTGCCATGCGTGGGGGAGCGCGCGCCAAAAAGTTTCTGTCCTTTGTTCCCCCCATAAACCGGACACATCAAGCAGATTATCAGCAGAATCTTGGCCAATATCTGGAAACAATGTCATCATGCCAGGGACGCTCAAGATTGCCATAACAAACAGAGTTTCTGGCTGGGATATCCACTTACGAGTCTGCGTTTGCACCCCTAGCAAACCAACCTTAGGGTGAATCTCACCCGATTCATGGTACGAGCGTTTCCCAAAGTTTGCGCTCAGCACACCAACGGGTTCAGGACAGGTCCAAATAGGTGTCCCAGCAAATTTTCCCTGCTCGTCTTCAACCATCCTGTAGCTCAGCACATAGGGTCGAAGTTGCTGATGAGGTTCAAGGGCCACTATGCGCATATGGGGCTTCAACAAAGCATTCGTCAACTATATCTCATCTCAACAATCTGCTACATAGCAGCAACAGCTTCAATTTCTAGCTTCCAGTTTGATTCCAACAGCTGGCAACAAATCACAGTGGAAGCCGGTTTATTATCCCCCAGATATTTCATTCTTAACTGAACGTTGAGTTCATCATAGTCAGGGCTTGATAAATAAGTGCGTAAGGAAACTATGTTTTCATACCCCATTTCCGCAGACACTAAAATTGTCCCGATGTGGGTCCAAATTATTTCTCCTTGTGCTTGAAAGGAATCTGGCATAGTCACTCCATCAGCCAGGTAACCGTTTAAGCCGCTAATAAATAATATGCGTGAGTTACCCTTCACTTCAACAGCATGACTATAGTTGCGATATGGAGGAAATAATTCTGTTGGGTTGTGCTTAATGATTGGCATAGAAATTTATTTATCCCAATTGGAAACTGCTACATTCACTACAATTCAATATGTCATGGTTTGTGTAAGTCTTTTCAAATCAAACCCTCTGAATATGCATTGGCTTATTTCTAGAAAAATCCAGATTTATCGTCGATTCTGAAACAAAATTCTAGTTTTTTACCTGATGCTTCTAACAAGTAGATAAAAACAAGCAGTTAGACGAGATAACGGCGTTTTAATCACTTACTCCATAGAGCTATTTTGAGCTCAAATGTTCACTATAGTTACGTTGTTTATTAATTCTCTCATTAGCAAATCAAATTATGT
>JAHQVZ010000163.1 GCA_019634055.1 Leptolyngbyaceae cyanobacterium MAG.088 | reverse complement strand
GAACAACTTAATCCAGAGCAGTTGTCTCTCAATCTGAGAGTCACAGACATTCAACGACTTACAACACAGTCATCTAAAAATACAATTTTTTTCACCGGTATAGATGCTCACAACAACATTCAAACAATCAACTGTAATCGGGTCGTTTTGGCCTTACCGCCCCGGGTGGCTGCTGAACGAATCCAGTTTTCTCCGGCTTTACCCACAAAGGTCATAGGTGCCATGGCCGAGATCGCCACCTGGATGGCGGGACAAGCAAAAATAATTGCAGTTTACGAACATCCATTCTGGCGTAAGGCAGGGTTATCGGGCGATGCCATGAGTCGGCGAGGTCCCATGGTTGAAATCCATGATGCGTCCCCTGCCCAGGGTGGTCCCTATGGGTTGTTTGGGTTTGTTGGGGTGCCTGCAAATGTTCGTCAACAAAATGTTGATCAGCTGCGCCAGGCTGCCATTGACCAATTGGGTCGGCTTTTTGGTCCTGATGCCTTAAACCCAATTGAGCTAATTTTACAGGACTGGGCCTGTGAGCCTGAAACGGCTACCAGACTAGATCATCAACCGCAATATACCCACCCGGCCTATGGGCTTCCCCATGTACTTTCAAACCTGTGGCAAAGGCAATTGTTGTTAGGGTCAACAGAAGTGGCAGCCCACTTTGGCGGTTATCTTGAAGGAGCCCTGGAAGCGTCAGAAATGGTGTTTGCAAAAATTTCTGATGTCTATTGAACCACGTTGACTCAACAATGAACACACAGAGGCTCATCCACTTTATAGCAATCGCTTAAACCTTAACCAGTCTAAACGCAGCACCAAGGCCCACACCCATTTCCTCGGGCGTAATCTTACCATCCTGATCCAGGTCAAGGGCATCAAACACCGCATCCGCCCCCATCCATTCCTCACGGGTAATAAAGCCATCACCGTCCAAATCACAGACGCGGAAGATATCCTCAGCCGCATGGCTAACCACCGTTTCCCCATCTAACTGAGTCAGCCGTTCTGCCAACAACGCCTCTAAAGATTCAAGGGCTTTAGTAAACCCCTGAATCCCTTCAGCTAATTTTTCTGAGGCCATACGGTTGGTCTCATGCATTTTATCAAAGGTATCTTTATCCACTGAGAGTTTCTGAATCGCTAATTTTTTGGCCACCTTAGGTGAAAGCTTACGGGGTAGCTTAGCGGTGACCCCATCCAACTGGGACAAAAGCTTAGGTGAAATGGTTAGCAAATCACATCCCGCCAGCTCGATTAGCTCATCAGTATTACGAAAGCTGGCACCCATGACTTCCGTGGTGTAGCCAAACTTTTTATAGTAGTTAAAGATTTCAGTCACTGACAAAACACCAGGATCTTCCGCTGGTGGATAAGTGTCTTGACCGGTCTCTTTTTTATACCAGTCAAGAATTCGCCCAACAAAGGGAGAAATCAAGGTTACCCCAGCCTCAGCACAGGCAATGGCCTGATGCAGCCCAAACAGCAAGGTCAGATTGCAGTGAATGCCCTCTTTTTCCAAAGTCTCAGCAGCTTTAATTCCCTCCCAGGTAGAGGCAATCTTGATTAAAACGCGCTCGCGGGCAATTCCAGCACTCTCATATTGAGAGATCAGATCCCGTGCCATTGAAATCGTTCCCTCGGTATCGTAAGACAGCCGCGCATCCACTTCAGTGGAAACCCGACCCGGAATAATGTCTAAAATTTTACGGCCAAAGGCAACGGCCAATCGCTTAAACGCCAGATTGACAACGTCCTGGGTACTCGCCTCAGGCCCCGCATCAGCCTTAGCTGTTAGCAAGGTTTGATCAACAATGCCTTGATACTGAGGCATCTGCGCCGCCGCTGTAATCAAGGATGGATTGGTCGTAGCATCACGGGGTCTAAATTTTTCAATTGCTTGAATGTCACCAGTGTCGGCAACGACAACGGTCATTTTGCGCAACTGATCCAGAAGAGTCTGTGTCATGATGAGCTCCATTTAATCTACTGACCATGTCTGCATTCTAATCACCCTAATCTGAGTTTTTTGGAATCTAAAGGCGAACTATGGAATTTGGCAGATGTCGCTTCATTAGTTAACTTCCACCTGTAGACAGCGGGGGGGAAATCACCTGATTACACAGGGCCTCTTTAATGTCATCAGGCGATGTCATTTTCTTAATCTGTAAAAATCATTAAAGTTTAAGAAAACATTTTTGAGTGCCTGTGTGTCATCCCAGCCACATTAAATTTATTTGACATTGAGTTAGGTTAATTTTGTTCTTTCCATGATAGAAGTCGTAGAAAATTTGCTAACCATCATCAGCTTAAGCTCTACCAATAGGCCGTTATGAGAACAGCTTTTTTCAACACCAAACGCTACGACGAACGTTCATTTACTGAAGTCAACGCAGCCTATGGTCACAAGCTAACTTTCTTTGAACCTCGACTAACGCCAGATACGGCATCTCTGGCGTCAGGGTTTCCCGCTGTCTGCGTGTTTATCAATGATGAAGTGGGGGAAGAAACATTACGTGCGATCGCACCAGCGCTGACTGGTCAGGGCGCAACCGCCGGCACCCAGCTCATTGCCCTACGCTGTGCCGGGTATAACAACGTCAATCTAAAGATCGCCCAAGAGCTGGGGATCAAAGTTGTGCGAGTTCCTGCCTATTCTCCCTATGCCGTGGCAGAGCATGCTGTGGGCCTAATTATGGCCCTTAATCGTAAGCTGTATCGTGCCTATAATCGAGTGAGAGATGACAACTTTGCCCTGGATGGTCTGCTGGGCTTTGATCTTCATGGTAAAACCGTCGGTGTTGTTGGTACGGGCAAAATTGGTCAATGCTTTGCCCAAATCATGAACGGATTTGGCTGCAAAATTCTAGCCTACGATGTTCGCCAAAATTCGGCCTGTATAGCCATGGGAGTGACCTATGTGGAACTGCCCGTTCTGTTAAAACAGTCTGATATTGTTTCACTCCATTGTCCATTATTACCCTCCACACATCACATCATTAACGCAGAGTCGCTACAACAGTTTAAGCCAGGTGCGATGTTAATTAACACGAGCAGGGGTGGTCTCATTGACACTTTAGCCGTCATTCAAGCCATTAAGTCAGGTCAAATTGGCTATTTTGGTATTGATGTCTATGAGCGAGAAGGAAATCTCTTCTTTGAAGATCTTTCCGACACCGTTATTCAAGATGACACATTTCAGCTATTACAATCATTTCCTAATGTTGTAATTACGGCACATCAGGCATTTTTTACCAAAGAAGCCTTGCACAACATTGCTAAAACCACCCTGTCTAACATTAGTGATGTAGAAGCAGGGCGTGATTGTCTTAATGAGGTAAAGGTGGTTTAAAAACAAATCAACCCTAGGAACAATAATAGGGGAGATTCAATTCTATTTCTCCTATAAAAAAAGCTGTTCTTCTTATAATAGACATGTACTCACTAATGTAATTATGGCAAACCTTTTTCACCTGGCTTTTCCCGTTAGCAACATCCCTGATACCAAACGATTCTATGTTGATGGTCTTGGTTGCCAATCTGGCCGAGAATCCCCCAGTGCGCTAATTATGAACTTTCAAGGACATCAGCTAGTTGCCCATGTAACCCGAGATCAGCCGTCGATCCAAGGGAGTATTTACCCCCGTCATTTTGGCCTGGTTTTTGACACTGAGTCTGAATGGGAAGCATTGGCAGAACGCGCCAAAAACAGAGGTCTCAATTTCTACCAAGAGCCAAAACGTCGCTTTGAAAACACTCCCCTTGAGCACCGCACCTTTTTTCTAGAAGACCCATTCCACAACCTATTAGAATTTAAGTACTATTGTTATGCCAGTGCTGTCTTTGGTGAAAATAGTCATGCTCAAGTAGGCGAAGCCATGACCTAATGCTTCAGCCCCCAGGCAATAGCCGATAAACTTCGTTCATCCCACAGCATTTCATTGTGGGTACGTACTGGTAGTCGTTTGCTTTCACCAATAGGTATACAGCAATGATGGGCCGGCAAAACCAGCAAATCGTAGGGCGTCCAAAGCCACAGCGGTCGACACACCGACAGCTGTGCCATATCTCGGTTTAAATCAGCCAAAAACGAGCTGCCTGTCCGCATTTGTCTAACACCAATGTTCCACTTAAACCAGGCTAATGCAGACCCATAGTGAGGAACGGCTACACCAATAAACCGCTGTACCCGATGCAGACCTCCTAAACGCTGCAAATAATAACGGCTGACCAGGCCTCCCATGCTAAAACCCAGTAAATAAAAGGTCTGCCGATCTTCTAATGAGCCTGTAATAAAGGACTTCAGCTGGTAGGCCTGTTGTGCAATGCTAATGTCGCCATTGTTGGGTATTAAATCAACAGCATGTACGTCCCAACCCCGTTCTTCCAAGAATGGGCCTAATCGACCAAAAATACTCACTTTATTCCACAGCCCGTGGACTAGTACCACCACTGGCTTTCTATCAGGCGTCACGTTTACCTCGACTCTCTAGCCAAAACAGCAAAACAGCAATCCCAATAACCCCCATTTGGACAGCTAGATTCGGCAAAGCTGTCTCCACATCTTTACGAGCCATTAGTTGAGTTAAGAATACAAACGCCCCTAATAACCCCGAGGCTCCCACAGCACCATAGATAAACTTACGCAGCCCTTTAAATGGCGTTTTCGTTTCCTGCACCAAACGCTCAAATCGTTCCTGACTCATGCCAAGGGGTTTAACAGGAATTTGCTCATTAGCCTTAGGTTTAGACTTTTTTGCCATGGAGTCATCGTTGGAAAGGTTACTGACTATTTTTTCAAACTATGAACCATCTTGATAGGTCCCACTGCTATACTATCGTCCTGATCAGGCGTATCGCCCCATCTGCCAACGTGGCTCAGTGGTAGAGCACTCGATTCGTAATCGAGCGGTCACGGGTTCAAATCCCGTCGTTGGCTTTAAGTCCAAAATCATTATAGGGAAAGGGTTACGGCGATTTAAGCAAGAGAAAAATCCGTCTAAACGGGCATCGTTTGGGTGTAAATTGGGTGTAAATTCCTGCAAGAACTAATGTATTGCTATGTCCCCACCAAAAGCACCGAAAACGCCGTCAGGCAGCTCCTAAGGGGACCGTTCAGGTAGTTGCGTCTAACAGGTGGCAGCAGCATTGATGGTTGAGAAATCGGCTGAGGCGATAACTCATTTGCTGTATCAGGAGATAGTGGTAAATAATAAAATTCAGGTTTGACCTCGATCGATTTGGATAGCCTAATAGCTGCCCAACGAGATTTCGCTAGACAGCTAGATATGGCATGGCATGAATGTTCAGGATTCAGGTAAATTATCTGGATCGATGCCGAGCGATCGCAAATATTCGGCCAACTGATCAGCTCGTTGCTTCTCAGCCTGAGCTTTCTGACGTTCTGCAATTAGCTCAGATTCTGTAGACTCAATAATTTCATCTGGTGTTGGATAGGCGTTACCATCAGCATCGAACCATAGCAGTACTTCCTGCTCAATCCCGCCTAAGATACGACGACTGCGACCAATGCCAATACCTACCTCAGGCATCCAAAAG
>JAHQVZ010000162.1 GCA_019634055.1 Leptolyngbyaceae cyanobacterium MAG.088 | reverse complement strand
GATTGATTGCCCTGTCATCAACCTGAGAATCCTATGCTCAATCTGGAATAGGCTTTGTTATTTGCAGCCTAACTCTACTGACGTTTATACACCATTTGCCACGTAATCTCTTCCCCTGCCCGTAATGGGACAAGTCCGGAGTCGGGAAAGGGTAGTTCATTGGGAATGCACCAGCTTGTTTTAGTTAAGGTGATTTGTTCAGTATTACGGGGAAGTTGATAAAAGTCTGGGCCATGAAAGCTGGCGAATGCTTCTAGTTTATCGAGGGCATTAACGCTCTCAAATGCTTCGGCATATAGTTCCATGGCGTGTAAAGCCGAATAGCAACCGGCACAGCCACAGGAATTTTCTTTTCTATTGCGACCATGGGGAGCACTATCTGTGCCAAGGAAAAACTTGGGATTACCAGATGTGGCAGCCTGTAAAATCGCCTGGCGATGTTGTTCTCGTTTCAAAATGGGCAGGCAGTAAAAATGGGGTTGAATCCCCCCTTTGAATAGAATATTACGACTAAATAATAGATGTTGGGGGGTAATGGTTGCAGCAATGTTATTAGCGTCTAAAACAAACTGTACGGCATCTGCAGTGGTAATGTGCTCAAGCACTACGCGCAACTTGGGAAACCGCTGTTTGAGGGGAATTAAATATTGTTCGATAAATACTTTTTCGCGATCAAATACGTCAATATCGTTGCTGGTTACTTCTCCGTGCAGCAATAATGGCATGTCTATGTGCTGCATGGTTTCAAAGATGCGATCGCACTTGCGAATATCTGTCACCCCAAACTCAGAGTTAGTGGTTGCACCAGCTGGATAGTACTTAACCGCCTTAACAAACCCGGAGGCGTTGGCGGCAATAATGTCTTCGGGCTTTGTATTATCAGTAAGATAGAGAGTCATCAGTGGCTCAAACTGTCGCCCAGCTGGAATCGCTGCCATAATGCGCGCTCGATAGGCCGTAGCATCAGCTAACGAACGTACCGGAGGCTTCAAATTTGGCATAATAATGGCACGGGCAAACTGGCGCACAGTGTGGGGCAAAACCGCTTTCAGTGCTGCACCATCACGCAGATGTAGATGCCAGTCATCAGGTCGGGTGATCTTAAGTTCTTGCATCTTCCAATCATACGCCTATTCAACCGTAGGTGTACCGGGCTGACTAAAACTAGGAACCCTGCCAAAGTCAGTAGTTACTGTTGGCACATTTATAGGTGCAACAGCCTGATCAGCTTGAATAGAGTCTTCATCCCTGACCGCCGGGTATGAGATATCTATTGCAGGGGTTACCTCTTGTTGCGAAGAACTCCAGACATGGTAAAGCAGAACACTGCCAACTGATGCAGTCATTGCTGCCATGGCAGGAGTCCACTTAAAATTAGATACGTTTGAAGGCGATGGCTCCCTAGGGAGTTCAGGTGCCAACAACAGCGTTTCTTGTGATGCTTTACCATTAACAGGTAAAGCACTCGCTTTAGCCATCTGGGAAATATTAGGCTGGGCTAAATCTGCAATGGAGACAGTTGCTAACATCACAGGCGATAACGTTAGAGTCTCCATCGTTTCTGGTTGAATCGATTTTGGCACAAGACATATCGCACTTGATTCTGAGCTTTTTGCTGTCTCTATAGTAGTAGTAGTAGGAGGAGGAGGAGGAGTCGCGACTGGTCGTGATTTGACCACTAAAAACGTACCCAGATCGGATGAAGACTTAGATAAAGTAGCTATCGATGAAACTGCTGAGGAATCTATAGATGAACAATTAGTTAATGTCTCGTTTTTAACTAATGCCTCACTTTTAACTAATGTCTCACTCTTAAGAAATATACTTTCTGCCTGGCTGAGTTGATGATGGCCTGGCTGCATCTGCCAAGGTTCTAAGTTTACAGTAAAGGATTCTTCTAGGAGATTAAAGTCTTGTTTTTGCGGCTCCTGGCCCACAGATGTGTGATGTTGCTGGAGTGGATGTCCTAACTGTAAATGTTCTAGAGCAAACAGTGCCATGTCAGCATTGCCATAGCGCTGTTCTGGCACTATATTAACCATGCGTTTAAGAAAGCTTACCAGCGATTGGCAGGGTAACTTGCTAAGCAACTGATTGAGTTGGGCTTCAGAAGTCCAAGACTGACGCCCCAGAAGAAACTGTAGCCCTAACATACCCAGAGCATAAACATCACTACTGGGATGATGACACCCTCGCCATTGTTCGGGCGCGGCATAGGCAGGATGTTCTAATAATCCTAAAATATTGCTTTTGAGGCCCACTTTATGACGCCTAATTGTCTGGTGATAGCATCCTTGATTACCTGTAAAATCGGTTAAAATAAGTCGCCCATCAGATCGACGAATCAGATTATGGGGATGAAGATTACCATGTATCGCACCTTCTTGATGGCATTGAGCCAGCGTTCTCAAGATTGGCCGCAAAAGATTGATAACCTGAGTTTCATTCCAACCCAGTTGGGGAATTTCCCAGGCTAAGGGCTGCCCAAAAATATATTCACGAATAAGATAGCTGTAGCCACCCACTTCAAACCCACAGAGTAATTTGGCTGATGCTGAGATAGTGGGTGCTGGTTGGAACAACTCTAAAACAGGTTCGTCACACTTCTTAAGTGGTAACACGCGTACTAGACAATAGCCGCTATCAGGTTCGCGGTTATCTCTAGCGACGTAGGTGACAGCATCTTGGAACGTACTGAGCTGCTCAACTACGGTATAACCTCGAAAGGTTAAATGTTGGAGAACATTTTCCTCACGAACGGTTTCAAATTTGAGGCAAGTGTCCACGGTCATAAGGCTACCACTTAAGCTATTAACGTTAATATTGGTAGATTTTGCCCCTACCTACTTTTTATAGTTAGGGATTTAGATCAGCAACAGGGATAATACCGATTGCACCAAAACCGTCCTGGCTTACCCGACACCTAAACTACACAGGTACAGCAACAGCTGCTCCTGTTTCAGAGGTTTTGGCATCGACCAGCACTAGTTCAGCTAATAGATCTTCAGCTACTAGCTACTGGCTCAGATTTATATCCAACTAAATAAAAAACCTGACACTGATCAGTTCTTTGGCTGACAGATCACGATCAGTGTCAAGAGCAATGTGGAAAACGAACAGTTCATTCAGAATCCAGTCGATTCCACAACCTATATCGAGTAAAACAGCGGGAACGGATTCTGCTGTGATGTCATAGTCCATAAATCTCCACAGCTTCAATCTCCTCCGCAGGCTCAAACCCAAACACCTGACTATAAAAATAAAACTCCGCATCCAAAGCTCGCTTAATATTATCCGCCTTACGAAAACCGTGCTGTTCGCCTTCGAACAACAAATAGGCCACTGGTATATTCTTCTCTTTTAGGGCATCAACCATTAACTCAGCCTGGTTAGGCGGCACAATTTTATCTTCATCCCCCTGTAAAAAGATTACGGGACAAGAAAGTTGGTCAGTAAAATTGATAGGAGATCGGGCCTCATAAAGATCTTTACGTTCAGGATATGGCCCCACCAGGCTATCAAGATAACGAGACTCAAATTTATGCGTATCCATAGCCAAGGCTGTCATGTCGCTGACGCCGTAGTAGCTGGCTCCCGCCTTAAATACACTCCGAAACGTCAGCGCCCCTAGGGTGGTATACCCCCCAGCACTGCCGCCGTCAATCGCCAGCTGTGCTGGGTCTGCTTTACCCTGAGCCACCAGATAGTTGGCTCCATTAACACAGTCATCAATATCAACAATGCCCCAGTTGCCCTTGAGCCGTTCACGATAGGCACGACCGTAGCCCGTGCTGCCACCGTAATTCACATCCAATACAGCAAATCCACGACTGGTCCAATATTGAATCGATGGATTAAAGTTAGCAGATGTGGCCGCTGTCGGCCCGCCGTGACTTTTCACTAACAATGGTGGACAGGTTCCCTCAGGCGCTATGTAGTCTTTATTTTTCGGTGGATAATAGATACCGTAAGCAGAGAGATTGTTACCAGTGGGAAACGTAATATTCTCTGGCATGGAGAGGTAGCCCTCATCAAGCTCTAACGAGCTAGAACGTCTTAGCTCAGTAGTCTGCCCGGTCAACAAATCTAAACGCACCAAAGCACTGGGCCGACTAGGAGAGCCCCCTAAGAAGACGACAAAATCATCCCCTACCTTGAGATCACCCATACTGGCATAGGGCGTTTTAATCTCAGTGAGGGTAAGAGTTGTCGTATTCAATTGAGCTAGCTGTTGGACGCCATCAAGTAGGTAGGTACACACCAAGCTTTGGGCCGAAGCGAAACCGTAGGTTGACATACCAAAGGCCCAATGGGGTAGGCCAAACTCAGCCTCCAATGGGTAGAGCGGTTCAACCGTTTGATGGTGCCAGCGGTAGAGATTCCACCAGCCGGTAGCATCTCCGATAAAATACAAAACCCCATCCGGAGACCACTGGGGTTGAAAGATAGACTCGTTCGGACCACCTGCTACATTTTGAGGCTGAACCAGGGTACCGTCAGCAGCAATTTCGGCCACCCAGAGTTCAGTCCCATCCCAGGGCATATTAGGGTGGTTCCAACTTAACCAGGCCAGCTTTGTACCATCGGGACTAAGACGAGGAGTGGAGTAGAAATCACACCCAGAGGCCAATATGGTTTGGACCTGGTCGCCAAGGGAAATAGCAACAATCGCGTTAATGGCGGCCTGGTCAGGCTGGGTATGATCTTCGCGAACACAGATCAACCTTTGTCGAGGGCGATCAACAATGCCATCGGCATACCGCAGTGCCTTCTCAGGGGTAAGCGGTGTTGGGGATGCATCCAATGATTGTTGATACAGTCTCTGGTCTAAAAAATTAGCAAAGAATATATCACCCTGATCAACCCAGTAAGCACCACCGCCATATTCATGGACACGGGTGCGGACATTAAAGGCAGCGGGTGTAACATCCGTTAGGACTCCAGCAGCTGTATGGCGCACAATTAAGCTACGGCCTTTTTCTGCGGGGCGCAGTTCGCTCCAGTAGATGTCACTGCCGTCTAGCTGTATACTTCCTAGACGAATGGAATTGGACACGATTATCTCAGAGGTAATGGGCGATTGCCAAGCGCCATAGGGTGCTGTTTTTGCCATGGGTGTCCTCACTGTTTTTGCCACATCAATGTATGGTCGGGGGCTTTGCTGATGTATTACTTGGATCATAAAGTAAGTGCTTCCAGCAAGCTAGGGACACTGATAACTTGTCACCTTAAGGTCGCGGATGACCTCGCGTTAATTTCAGACAAGCTTTAGCGTTTAGTAAAGCAATCGTCATAAGCAAATGCCTATGCAAGAATGTCACAACAGAACACAATAACAACCTGAAAAACTCAACGATTAGATTGATCAAAAAATAGATTAACGACAAGAAAAAGGAACAACCTTTCTATTGCGTTTTACGTTATTAATTTGCCACCAATTAAATCTTTTAGCCCAGTGCAATATCAGCTTTTCACATCCTTTCAAAAAGGCTTTTTAGTTGACATATTATTGCTATCAATTCCTAATAAATTTCAATAAACTACATCAGTTTTTTACAAGCTGACAAGCCTATCTAGACCATTTATGGTTCATCAACTGGAACATTACCAAAGCCTGTTGATGAGCAGGACATTTAGATTCTAAACGATAGGCCAGAGAGGAAATTAGTCCTCTCTAACAGTCTCAAATTAGTAATTGAAGACAATTCTTCTCAATTTAATGTATGATTAAATTGGTCCAGCTGTGCTGTAAACATTCAAAAATCAATATTTAAACACTCCTGGGCTTTACTATAGAATTCTATTTCCTAGGGGGAAATACTATGGTTTCACCTGTCTCTAAAAAATCAACAGGTTCTACCTATAGAGTTGTTTGTAATCAAGAAGAACAGTACTCAATCTGGCCAATTAATCGTGAAATTCCAATGGGTTGGCAGGATACTGGCAAAAGCGGAAACAGACAAGAGTGTCTGGATCATATAGAAAGCGTTTGGACAGATTCATTCCCTAATTCTGAGGGAAAACGTGGATAAAACAAAGTCCGAGTCCTTTGCTATTCATATGCTTACTAAGTAGACATAGCAAGGTGCCGCTATGATTTTGGACTGACGACAATAATGCGTGCTTATCAAAGCCTTAATTTCAACAGCTCAACAGCTGAATTTATACGGCAGTTTGCCGTACTACAGAACGGTCTAGTTTCAAACACCACTGCCCACTGCCCTTTATTAGCTGGGACCTTATTTTTATGCAGCTCCTTGGGTTTTCTGACGTCCTAAGAATTAAATCTTGGCAATTGGCTCTTTTCTTCAGAGAGAAAAAAAAGAGAAAACCATAGCGATTAAGGTTGAATCAAACTCAAGCTAGGCTAGGGGTGCTTGACTGGTTCAGGAATTGTAGCGATTCCCAAGCTTACGCCTTCAATAACTCTTAATTCATCCATAACGGTAATCACTTTGCCATGAAACGTTTGTTCATCAGCTTTAATTGTAATTAAGACCTCTTGCTCAGGTTCAAGCTGCTCAACAATGCGTTTGCGCAAGGTTTCTTCGGTCACAGATAGTTCGTCTAGAAAAAGGCTGCCATCTGGTTTAATCGTAACGGTAAAATCAGCGGGTTCCTGAGGTTTAGAGGTATCGGCTTCCGGCAAATTAACCGGTAGTCCCTCAGTCCGCGTTAGAAATAGCGTGGAAACGATGAAAAATGCAAGGATCGCAAAGATCACATCAATCATCGGTAGAATATTAATTTCAAATTCGTCTTCTAGCTCATTGTCATTAATTCGCATATTCAGGAGTTCCCTCAACATTAGACTGCTGACCTGAGTAATGCCCCTCATAGAGCAATTCAAGCTGTCCCCCATGCTCTTGTAAAAGCGCAATCTGTCGTTTGTAGAGTCCACGAAACAAATTGGCAAACAATAGCGTAAAAATCGCAACGACCATGCCCGCTGCGGTCGAAACTAATGCCTCACTAATTCCCCCTGTAACCAATTCCGCATTAGAACCAATGCCTCCAATTTCGATAGCATCAAAGGAGCGAATCAAACCTAATATCGTTCCAAGCAGTCCTAACAAAGGTGAAACCGCAATAATGGTTTGAAAAATTGTGTTGAAGCGTTTAAGGATTGGTAGTTCTGCCTGGGTAGCGCTTTCTAAAGCAAGACGAAACTGCCTAGGAGATGCTTTTTCTAGCTCCAATGCTTCAAGGAAAATTCGGGAAATGGGTAAATGAATGTTTTGCCGTAGCAAAGCAAATACATCAACAGGTGTACGACGGTAGGTTGCTAAAATTTTTTTGACAATCTGACGCTGATTGCGATTGATACGTGTCCAGAAAACCAAACGTTCTATGGATAGTGCGATCGCAACCACCGAGAATAAGGCAAGTGGCCACATCACAATGCCACCTGCTTGAAAAATCTCAGCAAACGACATACTAGTTCCTCTCCCAGGGGCTAATTCTCAATCGTACAGAGCGAGCCAATGCCTTAAACCTGGCTGAAATAAAGAGCTGTAAGCCTGTTAAAAATTAATGACACTGAATATCACATAGCGATCCATATTTTAATATAGATAGATACAATCCATGCATAATTAGGCCAGGCTCTCAAAAAGGCTGAAAATTCAATAGCTCAAAAAATATGAACCCCCTTTATACGGGAACAAGCACGGGGTAATTATACCCGCATCTTTATTCCGTTTTTCTATCAAAAGAACTAAGCTGATAAAGCTTACAATTGATCATTCTTGATAGCCAGTTTCAATAGCTTTGGGTCGATAGCTTCCCAGGCCTGTATTGAGCAGCACAATCAGGACAGCAAATGCCTCTGCTTATGGTTAGTCTTGGCATCTGGTGTCCAGGCTACTCTGATTGCACTATTACTTTGCGTTATAACTAATTTTCAGGATAGGCTGGCACCCAACCTAGCGAAGTAAGATATGACTGACTTTCTTGGGTTAGCAATAGCTCTGCCATCTTTTTGCCAATGGGAGAGCGACTATTATCAAAGGGATAGATAACCATTAGCGAATATGCCAGGGGATAAGTTCCGGTTCGTAGGGCGTCTGCATTCGGTTTATAGCTACCTTTGCGATCGCACAAATCGACGTCCGGTCCCACAGCCTTACCATTACTAAATACAAACGGTGCAATTGCCTGTTTCTTCTCTGACAGCGCCAGCGGATATACCGAACATTGGCCAAAAACTTGACTCAGAGGAGCCACGCCAATGCTACCAACATCCGTATTCTCAAAATCTTGCAAGATCCAGCGCGACATAGTTAGCGTAGATACTGCATCGGGCTGTTCAATATTTATCAAAGAACTAATAAAGGACGGATCATCAGGCACCTCAAAGGAGTCGAGCACTCTTTGGGCGAATATTTTCTGTGCCGTCGGATCGTCAACCCAATAGCGTTTGACCGTTAAATCAAAGGAACTAAGCTGTTGCCAGTTGTCAATTTCACCGTTATATAACTGTTCTAGTTCTGATAGCGTAACCTTGCCATTGAGGGCATCGGGCAATCCCTTAGTGCGCTCTGGGTAATTAAAGGCAACAATGGGCACCAGGCTATCGTAAGCAATGATAGTACCAGTAATGTCAGCAGGTAACGAGTCTGTGAGCGGGACAATGGCAAAATCGGTTTGGCCTGATTGGATAGATG
>JAHQVZ010000161.1 GCA_019634055.1 Leptolyngbyaceae cyanobacterium MAG.088 | reverse complement strand
ATTGTTCCTGCCAGTACCCTGGGGGGCAGTGCTGTGCTCAGTTTGAGCGGTACCGACACCCAAATTATTGCGGTTGAGGATAATGCCACCGCTTTAGCTGTCGAGGCCCCTATGCTCGGTCTGGAGGTATTATCTGTCCGCTCTTATCTAGAGGCTATTGGTGCCATCTCAGCCCAGCGTGCAGGCGTTTCGTTGACATCTTTTAATCCCAATCCCCTGCGGATTCAGCCATTAACGACAATGGGGTAATCGCTGAAGTGAAACCCAGATAGTGACTGAATTTCTATAAAGTTTATTGCAACATTCCTAAGATAAATAAGCAAATAGCTTGATCAGTAGCCTGAGCTGTCTATGCTAGAAGACTAGATTTAATATATTCCAAATTTCTATGTCTATTTTGAGCGCACCGCCTCAAAAAAAATCCCCAAAGGCGTGTCACATTCAGCAGGATGAAGTCCTGGAACTTAACATGCCTGATCAGGCTTGGAAAGTTAGCTCAGGGACTGTGGCACTGTGTCGGGTTGTCGATGGCATCCGTCAATGCTTTTTTACAGCCCATGAGGGGGAAGTGATCTTTGGAGTAGCCACTCAGGAAAGTGGACTGATTGCGATCGCAATTGAACCTGCTGTCATTACGGCTATACCATAACTGCCTGCAACACACCTGCCATCTCATCATCTGTTTGCCACGCTTGACCGTCGAGGGCCATCTGCTCAATCAAGCTAGCTAAGCGCAGTGCTTTCAACGCTTGTTCTCCACCTACAGACGGTTTGCCACCACCGCGAGCACAGTTTACAAAATGCTCTAACTCAGCGTGCAGTGGCTCAATATTGCTGGTGTAAACCTTTTCGATCAGACCATCCTGCCGATACAAAACCTGACCATAATCGGTCATCGTATTGGCCGTTGTCTGCCGATGAATCAGAATTTCATTATTGAGAAAATCTGCTTCTGTCAGCGAGCTCCGACAATGGGCCGTAATACTCCGAATCTTGCGATGGGTCACCTTGCTCGCAGTTAAGGTAGCGACAATACCGTTTGCAAAGCCCAGGGTGGCAGTTACATAGTCCAGATAAGGAGAATCTCCGGCCCGACTGCCACTAGCCGTGAGTTTAACCACCGGAGCCTCTGCTAACTCCAGCAGCAGGTCAATATCATGGATCATTAAATCCAAAACCACCGACACATCATTCGCCCGCTGAGAGTATGGACTCATACGGCGAGCCTCCAGGGCCAGTAGTTTTTCGGTTTTCAATACCTTATGCAATTCTTGGAAAGCTGGATTAAAGCGCTCAATATGTCCAACCTGTAAAACGCAGTTGGCCGCCGCCGCTGCATTTACCAACGATTCAGCTTCGGAAATATTGGCTGCAATCGGCTTTTCAATCAGCATATGTACCCCCGCTTGCAAGCAGGCCATCCCTACTTGGTGATGAAACCGGGTGGGCACAGCAATACAAACGGCATCCACATACTTTAATAGCTCATCGTAGTCTTCAAAAAAACGCACGCCATACTTACCTGCCGTAGACAAACCGCGCTCGACATTGGTATCTGCAATGCCTACTAACTGAACGTCTTTGATGCGACTCAGAACGCGAGCATGATGTTGGCCCATATTGCCAACACCAATCACACCAATACGGATTAAGTCTTCGTGACTATCACTTGCAAGTTGAGAATCTCGTTGTTGCACACCAGGGTCCCTCACACCAGAGAGCATTTGCTCTCAAAATGACTTTACTTTCCTCAAAGTCAACCAGATATTACCACAGCAAACCCTTGTTCTTTGGTTGCATATGGGCCTAATGCAGTACTCATTACTTGAATTCTGACTGCCCCGTTAGTCAGAATTGTGACCATATTGGCCATGACTAACCTCAAGTATTGTGTCAATTTCCTGGTTGTCTGCGGGGTAACCGGCGTCGCAGAGGTCCATGGTGACGTGTGATTTGAATCTGCTCCAACTTGGGGCCTTTGACCGTACTCACCGTAAAAACAAGATCATCGCCATAGGGCAATTGCTCACCTGCTTCAGGAATTTTCTGCAGAGAGTGGATAACAAACCCTGCCAGGGTTTGATAAGCGTCTGTAACGGGCAGGGCTAGAGCAAACTGCTTATTGACGACATCAATCTCCATTTGGGCCGGAACTAGTGCCGAATAGTCATCCAGGTAGGCAATATCCCCTGGAATTATGCTGTCTTCATCCCCAATGAGTTCAGCGGTCACATCTGCCCAGGTCACTAACCCGGCAGTCCCTCCATAGTTATCGACCACAATCATCATGGAATGGTTTAACTGCTGCATGCGACCGAGTAAATCACTCAACGGCAAATCCGTGGGAACTACGCGTGCAGGTTGCATCCAATAACGTATCTGAGTTGTGCCTGTGAGCTGACCTTTAGCCAGAGGCTCCGCCATCGCTTTGAAGTCAAGGATGCCGCTGATATTGTCAAGGGAATCGTTGAGTAATGGAAATTGAGAATAGCCAGTCTCCACCACAATATTGAGTAAATCCTGCCAGGTCGCTGTGTCCTCTAAGGCCACAATCTGCGTCCGTGGCACCATAATGTCTTCCACGGTAAAGTCTCTTGTCTCAAAGACATTATTGAGAATTTCTCGTTCCTCTTGGTCTAAATCGAGCACCGCCGTTGGGGTGCTAATAATCATTTGCAGCTCATCTGATGTCAGTTGACCATCCGATTGACGTCGCTCTTGTAGTCCGACCAGTTTTAGTAAGCCTTGGGTCGACCCATTTAATACCCACACAACGGGTGAAAATAAACGAGCCACTGTAAGACTGACCGGGCCTAGCAACCGTGATGTTTGTTCTGAATAGCTCAGCGCCAAAGACTTGGGGACCAGTTCCCCCAAGACAATTTGTAAATAAGCCAGACTCCAAAAAGCAACCATCAAGGCTATGCCATGGGATAACGCGGAGGCCGGAACTGATAACTGGCGTAACCAGTGATGTAGCAGTAATGCCAGTGTATCTTCCCCAATCCAGCCTAAGGCCAGACTCGCTAACGTAATCCCAATTTGTGTTGTCGGCAACAAACGGTCAATGCTTTGCTGCAGACTTTGTACAGTTTGAGCCTGAACATCCCCTACTGAGGCCAGCTGGTTAATGCGAGAACGCCTGACCGATACGATGGAGAACTCTGCCGCTACAAAAAAGCCATTGAGAACAATCAGCGCTCCAATCACAAGCAGACGTATGACAATCCCTGCCACACCAATTGGTAACTCGCCGTTACTCACTAAATTCTGCACAGCTATTGCCAGACCCCTAAGGGGCTCGGTTGATGAATTTGCTGCATTGTTCGACTATTCAGCAGTATCCAAACCGCCTTCGATACGGGCCTTAACATTCTTGAGGATATCGTCCTCTTTCAATAGGACAAAGTCACTAGTTTGAGTGGTGCCTCGATTAGCCGTTGATGCGCTAGCCGGTCGAGTTTCAGGCTGACGAATACCAGTAAGGGCCTGTCGCCCTAGTGAATAGCCCCAAGATGCGCTAACAATGCCTGAGCCAAACATGGCCGCAAGCAGTATCAATGTAAACGCAATGGCTGGATTAACTCTCATAAGGGTTAGGGAACAGTTGACCGGGGTCGTAAAACTTAGCCGGGAGATTAATAAGAAGCAGTGTACCCTTAGAGAAGTACACCTAGCTTAAATATATCAAAAACTACTACTCATCTAGTTTAGGTAGTTGGCTATGATATAACAGGCCTAGCAGATATATGGCTATGTAGCCAGGGTTGGCCGAGCGGATTAGGCAGCGAACTCATAATTCGCCTTAGGCAGGTTCGATTCCTGCACCCTGGATTAGACGCCCCCAGTGTTCTTAAAACACCGGGGGCTTTTTAGTTAACGTCTTGGCAACGGAGCAAAGTTCAACTCAGTACCAACAACTCGTCCCCGAGATTGACCACTCGGCAATGTCTGTAGTGAAGTATTGTATGGATTTGCTAAATCAGGAACCCGAATCGCTGGAGTATTGCGGGTTTGAAGGAACAGTAGCTCATTGTATGCTTCGAGCAATGCATGACTGTTACGGTCTAACTCAAGCTCAGGATAAGGACTCGGCAGGCCAATACCAAAATAATGAGCTATTTGACGGAAGTTGCTCCGGTCCTTGTCATAGTTGCCGCTATGACGAGTTGCAACGTCATCCATCGTTTCCAGTACAGTTGGCTCAGTAAACGTCGCATTCTGTGCCATTGCCCGGGTGGCCATGGCTGACATAGCTGCGATCGCAACCGCTGTACCGAGTACTAATCCCTTAAGTTTCATGATGGGTTTCACCTCACAATTTGGGGCATATAGTACCCCTGTCCAAAAAATCGATAAACTAGCTAAGCGATATTTAGCAGTTAATATAAAGCCGCTAAAAATTAAAACTTAACTATTAATAAAAGTTGGCCTCTATCTTATCTGTTTTACTAATTTTTGCAACATCTTTTAGCTAAATAATTCATCTTAGTTAGCTAACACTTTTCCAAAGTACCCACTCATTCATTGAATTGATCGCTCCTATGGCTTCCCCGTCCGCTGACCTGGCTACCGTAAAACAGCAGCTGCTGGATTTAATATGCACCAATGCATACAAAGAAGGCGATTTCCTCCTCTCATCAGGTCAACAGACTAGTTATTACATCAACGGTAAACTTGTTACCCTCCACCCCAAGGGTGGGCAGATGGTGGGTCAAGTGCTCCTCAGCTATTTAGACGACAGCGTTGTTGGTATCGGTGGGCTTACCCTGGGGGCAGACCCAATGGTTACTGCAGTCAGTGTTGTCGCGGCTTACGAAAGTCGTTCTCTAACCCCGCTCATTGTTCGTAAAGAAGCTAAGGGGCATGGCACTCGTGCCTATATCGAAGGCCCTGGTTTGCCAGATCATAGCAACGTCGTGATTTTGGAGGATGTTGTTACGACTGGCCAGTCTGCTATGAAGGCGGTTGTTAGGCTGCGAGAAGCAGGCTATGTGGTCAACCAGGTGATCTCACTGGTAGATCGTCAACAGGGGGGGGCTGAGTACTATGCCCAAGCCAATATTGATTTCCAGGCCGTTTATACCATTAGTGACATTAAAGATCGCTGGCAAGCGTTGCAAACTACACAAGCTTAAGACCGTTTTCCAGAGCAGCGCGACAAATCTCTAAGGGTAATTGAAATCACCCTTGAGGGTACTGGCAGTTGCCTTTACGAAGCTTAGATTGGAATCAGATATATCGTTCTAAACCGCATCCGAGTTGAAAATTTTAGGTTCTTCTGCGGAAAAACAACTTTTCTTGATGTGGATCGGTTTATCAGGTTTTCGGCGTAACAAACGCCAGAACGATCTAACGTTTCGTGTAGGAAGATTCTCATGTCTGATCGTCGTCAAGAGTCCTATGCTGTTCGCCTAGAAGCAGCGGAACTCGCCAGAAGTCGCCAGCACCCCACCCATGAGGCCAATGGGGATGAGCAGCGCTATGCTGATTCTAAGTATTTTATGTCCTTCACTAAGGGCCTCCCCCACAATGAAGAAACGGGTCTTTTGCAAGACCCTCAAGACTTTGTGGAGTTTCGCCGGGCTATTGATGACGGTTTTATTGATCCGTTCACCGATCGCGTTCGCCACGGTGCTAAGTTTCAGGTGCAAGGTGGTCAGGTTGTTCCTGTAGCTTGCCCTCCTGATAATTTTCGTCAATGGGAAGCTCCCACAGCGGGTGTTGTTTATGAGTTGCAAGGACCTGACCCTCAGGCCGTAACAATGCCACCTGCGCCGCCTTTGTTAAATGAGACCGGCAACGTTAATCCAGAGCTTGTCTTGGAAATGGCTGAAGTGTATGAGCTGGCTATTTTACGGGACCAGCCTTTCAATGCATTTGAGAATGGTCGCTCTAATACAGAAATTGAGGGTGCGATCGCACGTCTCAACAACCTTAGTTACGTTGAGAATCAAACCGGTCGTCCTCGTAAGGTGAATGTTGAATCCGGCCAGTTCGATGCTCAAACACTCTTTCGTGGTTCCTCCCCTGGTGTTGAAGTTGGTCCCTATCTCTCTCAGTTTCTGATGATTGGTAATACCGACGTCAATGGCGGTGGCCACGTTGCCGATGGCAAGGTTACCTATGGGGTGCTAGAAATTGACCAGCGAGTGCCCATTGCCAAGCCCTGTGTCGACTATATGACCGACATGGAGTCTTATGTGGCCGCTCAGCGGGGTCTGCGCCCTGATGGCGAGGGGTATGTTCCGGCAGACAACAGTGGCAAATCACGGGCAGCCCGCCGCTTTATTTCCACCCCCCGCGACTTAGCGACCTATGTTCACTATGATGCGTTGTATGAGGCTTATCTCAATGCCTGCATCATTCTTCTGGGGATGGGCACCCCGTTTGACCCTGCCTTTGATCATCTATCTGGAGTTGGCGTAGCTGCAGGTAGTGGTCAAACAAGACGCAATGCGGGTGGTTTTGCTCTCTATGGCGGTCCCCATATCCTCAATCTAGTGACTGAGGTAGCCACACGCGCACTTAAAGCCGTACGTTTTCAAAAGTTCAACAGCCATATTCGGCTGCGTCCAGAGGCTCTAGCCGCCCGGATTGAACTGGTACGACGCTTTGATAGCTTAAGTGAGACCGCCAAACAGAATGTTTCTCCAAAACTGCTCCATGCCATGGGTAAGTTTTCTGAGGCATTGAAGGCGAATGGCACACTCCATGAGATTTACAACTTGACTCAAAAGAGTGGCCCCAAGGAGGGTACCTATCTGTTGCCCATGGCATTCCCTGAGGGTTCTCCCATGCACCCTGCCTATGGTGCAGGTCACGCAACCGTTGCTGGGGCTTGTGTCACCATCTTAAAGGCCTTCTTTGATACCAATGCTGTCTTAGCTAAATCAGGGGATACAGTTGCCTTTAAGACTCTAGCCCATGGTGATCAAGCTGTCCTCTTCCGTGCCCCTGAGGTTGTCGATACTTACACGAGCGATGCTTCCTGCGAGGCAGCGAAACTCATTGAGTGTGAATCTGATAAGTTCCTTACCCTAGAGGGTGAGCTTAATAAGCTGGCTGCCAATATCTCCATTGGCCGTGACATGGCAGGTGTGCACTACTTTAGTGACTATTTCGATAGTCTGCGCATGGGTGAAGAAATTGCTATCGGTATTCTCGAAGAGCAGGCACTAACCTACTCCACCGATCCCTTTGTACTTTCTGTTCCCACCTTTGATGGTGACGTTGTGAGGATTGGCAACCGATGAGTCGTTTACCCCGTCGTTCAGTGAGGGTAAAGCCCCCACTGCGGGGGCGGGCGGCCACCAAACAGTATCGGGGTAACTTTGCCTCGCTCACCACTGTACGCCGCCCATCGCGTCCTTATGGTTCTGCGCCCTTGCCCCCAGGTCGAGAACCTCTGTATCCTCCCCCTGGAGAGGTTGTCCCTCCCATGAAGCCTCCCCAAGATGTAGCCCCTCCGGCTACTTACCCACCCGAAAATAGTCTGTATGCAGACTTGGTTGATTTGTATAAGCGTTGGGGGCGCTTCTTGCGTGGTCTAGATCAACCCTGGCAGTGGTTAGTTGCCCTAGCCATTGTTCTGAGTAGTCTACTACTGCTCAATCGGCTGCTTTAGACAGGCGAGCAAGACAAACAACAACAAAAGAGAGCGATCTGAACTAGACCGCTCTCTTTTTGATCGTGCTAGCCACTCCAACAACGATTAGCTAGATAAGCAATTGCTAAGGCATTTGCATCCAAATAAGACACCATCATTATCCAAGGCCGCAGGTCGTTCGCTACGCTGGGCAGTTCGCTACGCTGAGCAATCGGGTATGACGTTGAAAACGGTCTTTACTAAGTAACGGTCTATCCTCAAACACTAATGCCTATTTGCCTATTGCCCGCTTTCGCCTGGCATGTTGTTCTGTGCAGTCCCCTAAACCTTAGCTATGGTTTCTTGAGCCAAAAACTTTTCTAATTCTGTGAGTTTGTCCGCATCGACTTTAGTCTGCATTGGGCAGAACT
>JAHQVZ010000160.1 GCA_019634055.1 Leptolyngbyaceae cyanobacterium MAG.088 | reverse complement strand
GATCTATCTATCTAGGCAGAGCTCAGCGCTGTACTGTTTGATCACCCATCGAGGCTGAAAGACTAAACTCCCGTCACCTCGTTACTGAACGAGCAATGGTAGAAATCGATGTAACAATTTTAGAAATTTCCTGGGAAGATTCTGCCAAACGCTTGACTTTACGAGTCGTTTCTGCTACTGTCTCACGAATTTGCAAAATTCCTGCCACAGTGCGCTCCACAGCCTCACCACCTTTGAGAGCAGTAGCTGAGGCTGAGCGGGCAACTTCCTCAGCTTCTCGTGCACTCTCTGCCACCCGCTGAATAGCATCGGTCATCACCTGTACAGAGTTCAGGGTAACCGCCAGTTCCTCAGCTTGCCGTAAAGCATCAGAAGACAAGCTACGGGCAAAGGACTCACTATCGGTGGAACATTTGGTCACCTGACGGACAGCCTGCTTGACTTGTTGTACAATTTCCCGTAGGTTTTGAATCGTCAGGTTGAACGAATCAGCAACTGCCCCCAAAACATCAGCAGTGACCTCTGCTTGTACCGTTAAATCCCCCCGTGCTGCCCCTTCCACATCATCAAGCAATCGAATTACCTGGCGTTGGAGGTCTTCTTTGGCCTGTTCTTGCTCTTCTGCCTTTCGTTGTGCTTCAGTCATCGTTGTTAAGATGACTCTAGCCATTTGGTTGAAACTATGGGCTAACTGACCCAATTCGTCCTGGGAATAAATCGTAGCATGGGCATTGAGATTACCCTGACAGACTCCTTCAAACTGGCTTTTCAGGTTTTCGGTACTACGTCTAATCTGCCTAGCTGTAATATTCCCGACAGCCAAAGTCGTACCAAAACTGGCAACACCAGCGGCTAGGGTCATCATAATACCAGTATTGCGCACATGATTTTTGAAGGATGGCTGATCTCGAACCATGTATTGTGCTCCAGCACCCACCGCTGCTACCACCACCATTGATACCGCACCAGTAATCAAGGCAGTCATCCAATTCTTCTGGTTGACAGGAGCGTTTTCTATGGGAGCTAGTGGACCTTGGTCAATACTAACAACCAGCTCTTTGTCAATGTCTTTAGTGGGATTATAAATAGGGATTGGCTCGGTGGCACTACTAAGGCTAAATAGCTCCTCATTCCCAGTAGCTGACGGATAATCATGACTGGCTACAGGACTAACACCACTGGTGTTCATATCCATTGACCCAGTACTTCCCAGTGTTGAGCCAGTACTACTTAATACATCAAAATCACTATTGTCATCACTCTCATTGGACAGTGGTTGCTGATCATCAACAGAGAAATCAGGGATTGAATCTAAATCATCATCAAATAGGTCAAACTCATCTAAAAAGCCCTCTTTTACCCCTTGATGTGCTTCAATTCCTGACAATATTTCCTCTTCTGATTCGGTTACATCATCCATTGTCCAAGAATCATCATCAAAGGATTCCAAATTAATTTGGTCTGGGCTTGTAGAGTTGAACCCATTTTGTTCGTAAGCTGAGTCCAAAAGTTCCTCATCCGAGTCATAGTTTCCCGATAAATAGGGTTCAGTAGAGTCAACCGCCTCATCATTGAGATATTCTAAGTCCTCTTGATTGTCAGCATAGGCTTGAGTATCCCCAGACCTTGGTTGCTCAGTTTCCAAAGACTGGTCGGTGCTGGAAGAATTTTCATGGGGTTTCGGGGTAGGATAAGAACTTGGATTCGGGTAAAAATTTCCCTCAAGCTCTGCTGAATTCATCAACAGGGTTGCGGCTTCAACAAAGGAATTCTTTGATTGATCCTCGAGATCGCTAAACTCGTAATCTGCCAGAGACTCTAATTCTTCTTCAGCCAGGACGTTAAACTCAACTGTGCTAGATTCACTATTTAACTCTTCTGAACCATAAGAGTGAGCGTAATCTGAGTGTTCTTGGTCTAAATTCGCCTCAGGAGACACCATAAATGTTTGTAGACCCTCCTCTTGAGAGAGTTCAGTAAAGTCTCCTTCTGTGCCATTGTAAGAAGTCTGACTACTGACAGCGTTAACATCGAGTTCTAAATCTTCAGAGGCAATTTCCCAACTCTCTAAATCATCACTGTCTTCTTCTAGGTCACTGACCATACTAAAGGGGTCTAGATTAGAAGCCGACTGTAACTCTATGCTTGCTTCATCATTAGTGGAATCTTGAAAAGAATCGTTAAAGGGTGAGGTGGATTCTGAAGCAAAATCATCAACCCCTGTGTTTTCAAAACTTAAGCTTTCCGGGTCAAATTCACTGATATCATTAAAATCAGCGAAGTCTTGCCAATTTCCTTCTGTGGGTTCTGCACTCAACTCCTCAGTCTCATCTAGTTTTAGCTGTGATGTATTGACATCATCATCAGGTGATAACCCAGCAGCCTCATTACCATTTGTGGTACGCTGGGCATACTCTAGACCGTTGTTGGCGTAATTAACAAAATCTGGTTCAGAGGTCAGATTGAGTACTGATTCATACTGTTGGCGCGCCACATCATACTGCTGTAGACCATAGCAGTAAATATGACCCCGCAGTAGCAGCGCACTGGGTTCATTAGGGAAATCCTCAATCAAACGATCAACAATTGTTGCCGCTTCTTGGTATTTGCCCTGCATATAGGCTTTTTCGGCTTCCCCATACTGCTGGGGGTAATTTATACTGGATGCCATTTACCTCCTCCCGAAGCATTAAAAATTAATATTTAATAATAATTAATCCAACTAATTTTTAATGTTCAATTTTTAATAATTAGTTTTAGGCTGCCCACCTTGCTGAGCGTATAATCGCCACATGATCAAGTAGTCGCAAAACCTGATTAGACTCAATGTCTAGCAACCACTCACCGCGTAAGAAAGGAGCCATACTATCGGCAACATTGGTAGGCATATGTAACTTTTCCACATCCAGCCAGTCTGTACAGACAATTTTTTGAACTGCCAACCCCAGCATAGTGTCTTGATCTTCAATAGCAATAACGGGGATTTCCATACGGTCTGTATTTAAAACCGTTTTATCCCCCAGAAACTGACCCAGATCTGAGACCCAAATTACCCGTCCACGTCGATTGAACGTCCCCAACAATAAAGGGGAAGCATTAGGAATAGGACTAATTTGTTCAGGGGAGGGGTCAATTACCTCTTTGATACCAGTAGCGGGCAGAGCAAATTCATCACCAGATGGCAGATAAAACCGCAGGTATAGTTCGCCTTCAGGACTTTCCAATTCCTGCAATTCTGGGGCTTGTTCAAGAGCCGAGTCAGTTACAAAGTCCGGATTAGCAACCATTACCGTCAAATACCAATATATTTATCTTCTGAGTAGCTGTCTAACTGTTCCAATCAACTCCGTTGGCTGAAAAGGCTTCGCAATGTATGCATCTGCACCTTGCCTCATGCCCCAATAGCGGTCAAATTCTTCACCTTTTGAAGAACACATCACCACTGGGACATTCTGAGTTTTGGGGTCAGCCTTAAGACGCCGACAGACCTCATAGCCATTCATCCGTGGCATCACTATATCCAAGACAACTACATCTGGACAATACTCTAAAATATGTTCTAAAGCCTCAACACCATCACTGGCAACATCCACCTTCAAACCACTACCTTTGAGGAGGTCTGAGATCATCTGCCGTTGAGCAAGGCTGTCTTCTACAACTAAAACTTTACTCATAACTCCTAGCTCGACCCTCGGGAAAGGTCGTGAAATTAAACCATAGCCCGATTTGGGTCTATAAACTGAATCATGATTACAGTATCGCTCATCTATTGGTGGTGATACCAAGAAAGACTAGATTTTTATTGAATTTGTGGAAGCCCCTAGCTTGAGCAGTGGGTTTAATTAGGATAGTGTTGGTTAATGAACTGATGGGTTAGACGCCTGTATTAATAACTCGAAGGCTGACACAGCAATATTCTCCCCTTGATCTAATTCTTTGGTCAGGGCATTACTATCTTGGCATTGTTCGTTGGTCACCTTGACCAAATGTATTTCTCCAAAAGCATCAATAACTCATGATCTCCAAAGGGCTTGGTTAAGTAGTCAGTTGCGCCTACCATCCGGGCTCTGACACGATCGATAAAGCCATCTTTGCCTGTGAGCATGATGATGGGGGTTTGCCGAAATGCTCTGGATTGGCGTAACATGCCACAAAGCTCATAACCATCTAGGTCAGGCATTACTAGGTCACAGAGGATGAGATCCGGTTGGAGTTGAAAAACCTGACTCAGAGCCTTTAGGGGCTTCTGAATTGCTTTAACTTTATAACCTTTTGCTTCTAGGGTATATTCCACAGCTTTTCCAACTGCGAGATCATCATCAACACAGACAACAGATCGTGTAAGTTTCTTCAACTCCCATTGATCGTCAATAGCTGGCGTATCTACTTCTTTGGGGGTTACCATTTGGATTGACCCCTGTTGTACATAGGGATAAATAGCCCGAGCTACGGTGATCAGGTCGCGATGGAGATAACGGGACAACTGGCGTAGAGAAGTTTTGCCATCTACCCAACTGCTTATGAGTCTAAAGGATTTTTCGGGCAGTGTAGCCTGTAACTGGTCATGGGCAGTAATCATTGGACACTGATGGGGAGATTGAATATGAGGGCACAATTGCTTCCACTCCTGCACCTGCTTCATAATCTCTCTGACCAATGGTCCTATTTCTAACGTAGTAAGTTGCGGTGCTAATGCCGGACCAATTTCAAATACAAAGTAGCCATGGTGAAGGCTCAGCAAATCAAAAAGGGTTTCATGAACCATGCTTTGAATAATGCTTCGCCCTTGGTTTGGTGTGATAATATGATTTTCTAACAAAGCCCAAAGGTAACCATACTCTAGAGCATTGGTAGCCGAAATCGACAAACTTTCCAATTGATCGAGAGCATCATTGGCTTTATAGCGGCGCAGATAATCATGCAGGCGCGACAAGCTCCCATCGCTGTCGGCAGCATAGGCAATCTGCCCATTGAAGAAGAATACAAACCAATAAGGACGAGGACTTGGTAGTTTTGGCTGCTGGTAAAGTCTACCTGAGGTAAAACGATTGCTGCCACTATTGCTAGCCTTGCTACTAGGGTGAGGGCTATATGCCTCGACTAAGAGTTCCCCGGTTCGCTGACCTAGCTCGATCAGTTGCAGGATGCTACGGATATCAATTTCACTCAAAGTTCCCTGCATTTAAAGACAATGTGCTCCTAACAACCTGTTGATGAATCTGAGATTATGACCTGTCATTGAGTTAAAGGATGCCCATAAACTGGTACTGATCTATCTTTGCTCAAGAAATGGCTTAACTGTACAATGAAAATATCCCCAAAAATTGGGTGAGGCTAGGAGAGTTGGTAAGGAATCACTTCTATAAGCCAACTGGTGGAAGCTTAGCATGGCTGCAGACAGCTAACCAAAGCGCGAAGTAACTGATTAGCGGTAAGACTGGGATTTTGACGGTTACTGGAAAATTAAGCTAAGATGTCCAAGGTTCTAGGTTAGGACTTTAAACACCATTGGATAACATATAAGCATATAAATTAAGTATATTTATTTGAATAGGGATTAGGCACAAGGGAAGAAGGTGATCGGGTAAGATGT
>JAHQVZ010000159.1 GCA_019634055.1 Leptolyngbyaceae cyanobacterium MAG.088 | reverse complement strand
TAATTACAGATATCGACCTCAGTGCGATTCGCCGCTATAACCACACCTATGGCAACGTGCTGAACCACCGGGCATTTCTTGCCCGTACGGGGTATACCGGCGAAGATGGTTTTGAGGTGATGGTAGAGGCCAGTGCAGCTCCTGAGATTTGGCGGACATTGCAAGAACATGGAGCTGAGCCCTGCGGTCTTGGCGCACGGGATACCCTCAGACTCGAAGCGGCCATGGCCCTCTATGGTCAAGACATTAATGATGAAACGACTCCCCTAGAAGGTGGCCTGAGTTGGTTAGTGCATTTAGATAAGGTGCCAGAGTTTATCGGTCGAGATGTATTGGCTAAGCAAAAGGCCAATGGCGTTAGTCGCCGTCTAGTCGGGTTGCAACTAGAGGGACGCAATATTGCTCGCCATGACTATCCGATTGTCAAAAACGAAGAAACTATCGGTATTGTCACCAGTGGCACTCTGTCACCCACATTGGGATATCCAGTTGCCCTGGCCTATGTTCCAGTGGACATGGCGAAAGTGGGTACCGTGGTGGATGTGCAGATTCGTCAAAAGGTAGTACCAGCTACGGTGGTAAAGAGACCGTTTTATAAGGCTGACTAGTAGGAGGCAGTAAAGGAGGCAGTAAGAGCCCTTACCGTCTGAGCCATGGCAACACGCAGTCAGTGAGTAGTGGGGCTAGTTCAAGGGCGTACTCCTTGGCCATGATCGGTATCCATTGCAGTTCAGCGATTTCGCTAGAGGCTTTAGGGATGCCCAATAGCCTGCCTTGAAAAACTGTTGCCACTAGCTGGGTGTTAGCTTCATTAGCAGCTGTTGTGACAAATTTGCCCAGGGGCTTAAAGGTGCTGGAATCGATCTCGCAACTTAGTTCTTCTCTAACTTCACGGTAAATGGCCGCCTCTGCATCTTCTCCAGGCTGAAACTTACCCCCTGGAAACATAAATTTCTGGGTGTTTTTTTTACGTACAGTAAGCAACTTTTGTTGTTCGACTACGACATAGGCAACAACGTGGAGCACCGCTTGGGACATTGACTTTCTAGACTCTTTAACCGATTAAATTAGACCTTTGCCTATCTGAGGATACAGACTTCACCAGGCTATAGCAAACTGATAAATGCATTTATTCAGCTTGCTATGGCTCTTGCCTGTGAACTCAAAATTCAACGCATAACGTAGCTATTGCAAGGTAATGCGATCGCACCTTTGTATAGGGTTTCAAGAAAATTCCCGTATTTATCCGGAAGACAAATCTAACCGTTGTGAGAAACGAACAGGAACTTTCCAATAATAAAAATCGACACATAGTAGATGTGTTTTGACGTCAATTTTCAAACATCCTCCCCGTAGTTATTTCGATGTTAGAAAGTCTTTTATCGTTTTTACTTGGTTGGACCAATGTTGGCCAATGCAATGCTAGTCTTTCTAGCTTGCAAGCCGCTGCCAATGTTACTTCCGCATCGTCTAAAGACGTAGATACGGCCAATATTCCGATCACCCATATCTATGCTGTGAGTGAAACGATATTGGCGCTACGAATAGAAACCGGTGAACTGGTGCGGGGCAAGCAAGTCGTTTACGAAGCCGAACCCGGTGACGCCATCAAAAAATATGGCTGGGTATTGCGCAAAGGCAAACCCTTTGGACAGCTGGTGCCTGACACACCCAATATGATTTGGCTAGCAGATCAATATGCTGGCCCTAAACTCAATACCAACTGCACAGACGTCCTCAGTGACTATCAAATTGCCACCAGTGACGGCACCCAGATCACGCCGGAGAACATCTATCGCAAAAGTAACATCAGGGCCATGGCCGAAACGGGGTCCTGGCAGTTTGAATGGCCTATGGTGCATACCCTTTATCTTGAACTGCCTGCAGAGATGATCGACGGCGAGACCTATAAGATTAGCTTTGGCAAAAAGGGATTGCAGGACACTACATTTATCTACAGACCAGAACAAACCCGTAGCGAAGCTATACAGGTCTCTCATCTAGGGTTTGATCCGGATGACCCCGCTAAAGTTGCCTTTCTGTCCACCTGGATGGGCAATGGAGGAGGGCTGAGCTATGACGTAGACAAACCCTTTTGGCTAATTGATGCCACAACAGGTGAAAAAGTCTACAGCGGCAAGACTACGCTGTCGCAGTCAAAAGACTATAGAGATAAACAGGGCCGAAACCATAATGAAACCGATGTGTTCATGATGGATTTTAGTGACTTTTCAGTGCCCGGACAGTACCAGGTTTATGTTGATGGCATTGGCACATCCTATGAATTTGAAATTGGCGAAAATACCTGGCGCAATGGCTTCTATGTCTCTGCTAGAGGTATGTACCACCAACGCAGCGGCATTGCCCTAGAGCAACCCTATACAGATTACCAACGACCCCGCCCGTTTCACCCCGAAGACGGCATGGTGATTTATCAGTCTACGGTGCCATTGATGGACACCCGTATGGGCTTTAGATATGCAGATGGACTTAATGCCTTTGAAGCTCTAGTCGAAACACGTACCAATGAGGAACTCCCCGCTGCCTGGGGTGGGTGGATGGATGCCGGCGATTGGGATCGTCGTATTTCCCATCTGCACGTGAGCCGGTCGTTTCTAGAATTGGTAGAACTCCATCCAGAATACTTTGAGTCTACTAAGCTGAATCTACCGGAATCTAACAATAACTTACCCGACATTCTAGATGAAGCCCTTTGGGGTCTGGATGTATTTCGCCGTCTGCAAACCAAAGACGGAGGCATTCCAGGGGGCATTGAATCTGCAGAGCACCCGATTAAACCCCAGGCTAGTTGGCAGGAATCTCTCACCGTTATGGCCTATGGTCCAGGCATTTGGTCTAGTTTTTTCTATGCTAATGTGGCTGCTCGCGCCGCTTATGTATTAGAAAATTACGACAAACCCTTAGCCCAAACCTATCAAGAAAGTGCGATTCGAGCCATGGACTGGGCCGAGGCCGAGCTGGCTAAAACAGCAGAGGAGCAGCATCAAATTATTAACTCAAACCGCAATTTGGCCGCTGCGGAACTGTATCGACTTACTGGTAATGACAAATGGCATCAGCTCTTTCTAAAGACAACAGCGTTTAACAATGCCGATGCATCCATATCTCCCCACAGCTACTACGACCAGAGTCACAGCGCATTTGTCTATGCCCGCACCCAACAACCAGTCAAGCAAACGGTCCAGAAAAACGCGATCGATGCCATTGTGCAGGCTGCCCAACGTGATATTGAAAGCATCGAGAGTACCGGGTTTAAGTGGAATGCAGATCCTAAAAGCGCCATTGGCTGGGGCTCTATGACCACGCCCAAAACACGAGCTCTATTCCATGCCCACACCCTAACCGAAGACGAAATTTATTTACGAGCAGGCATTTTAGCCACTCAATTTGCCGCTGGTGCCAACCCTAGCAATATGATGTACACCATCGGTCTGGGCCACAGAAACCCTCAAATGCCATTAATGGCTGACGTTCGTGCATCTGGACAAGAACCCCCACCGGGGATTACGGTCTATGGTCCTATGGATGTGCAAAACCCCAATGGCCACGCCGGTAAATGGGAGGAACCGATTAAAAAATTTGCTAAGGAGATGATGCCTAGCCCTTGGCAATGGCCAACCTCTGAGGCTTATTTTGATTCCTACTACTATGTACCCGTTACCGAATTTACGGTGCATCAGTCCATTGGCCCCACAGCCTATAGCTGGGGATACATTGCGGCCAATGATAAAAATAACGATAACGAGTAAGTCGTTTGGGAATTGTCATGGGAGCATTATTCTGCTCTAGCTCTTTAAGGTTATGTCCCAACCGACGTGTTGTATAAAAATCATCAACGGCAATACATGCCAGCCGATGACAGCCAATATCAATGCCTCAGCCCAGGCAATTAAATTTCCCCAAACAAAAATTGTGACCGTACAACCTCAATCAGGACCGGAGTCCATTGAGAGTTTTTATGATGAGTACTTAGCGATTCCCGGCATCCTCGAACAAATTATTCTGGATACGAATTCTGATGCCTTTATTTTGGCTTGTTGGGGAGACCCTGGCATCGAAGCAGCCCGTGAGATTACATCAAAACCTGTGGTGGGCATTGCTGAAGCCAGTCTCTATGTAGCCAATATGTTAGCAGCTAAATGGAGTGTGGTAACAACCCTCCATCGCGTCCGCGATATGGTAGAAAAAACAATCCAAAAAACAGGCCTTACAGACCGGTGTGCTTCAGTCCGCACTACAAAGCTCTCGGTCTTAGACACAGAGCAAGATCGGTTGGCCACCCTAGATGTATTGACCGCAGCTAGTCGACTGGCTATTAACCATGATGGGGCTGAAGCGATTTGCCTGGGCTGTGCTGGCATGAGTGGATTAGAACAACAGTTAGAAGAGCGTCTGGGGGTGCCGGTTATTGATGCTGTAGCTGCTGCTGTCAAAATGGCAGAATCTTTAGTAAGCCTGGGTAAAACAACCAGTAAACAATTAACTTACCGTTTACCAGAACGCAAGGTAATTAAGCAATACGAGGAGCATTTTCAGGCTCAGAATTTATATCCTTAGCCTGAAGCAATTTAAGTTAAAAAAATCGATTCCGTTAGGACGCAACTATCAGAGGATTATCCAAAAAATGGGTTGATTCAAACTCTCTCAACATTAACAAAAATAAACTTAATTTAAGGATAAAGTATTTATTTTGTCCTGTCCTGACAGGGGCTGTACCAGTATTGCAAAGCGTCTCTTTGTTGTTTCTAAACTAGATTGAGGAGATATTCTAGAAATGTGAGGACGCTAGCAATAGTCAGCTGTGGCTTTCCAGTGATTAGGATAATTGCAAGGACTAATCAACCTGGGATGTTACGTCCTGACATATAGGGAGCTTACTACAGAAATCTGTTGTACTCTTCCTTTCTGTGTGTGACCCTTAGGTGTGAAAATGGTTAAGTCAACGAGCTTGAAATCAATCGCCCAATCAACCGCATTTAGGTTGGCGGGTGTTGCTTTACCCTTACTATTGGCTACCGCTGCGCAAGCCAATAGTAATATGCGTTTGGCCTTGGGGTTTGCCTCTAGCCAGGCCAATGGCCAAACCGTTGGTTCCTATAGCCTTTCCAACATTGCTAGTCGTGACAGCAGTGGTGAGTTTTGCCTGGGCTATGCTGACCGGAGCCCAGATCACATCTTGACGTTGGAAGAGGACTTTACCCAACTGACCATTGCCGTTGATAGTGGCGGTTCAGATACCACATTGCTGATTCAAGGGCCTGATAATAACACCATCCGTTGCAGTGACAATGCTAGCCGCCGCAATCGCGATGCCGTCGTTAACGGTAGGTTTGCGAAAGGCACTTACCGACTTTGGGTGGGCTCCTTTGAGCCAGAAGGTCGTCTTCGCTATAGCCTGACGATTACAGAATAAGGTCACACTCGACAGGGCAAGTAATGCTCCGTTGGGATGCCCCGACCCAGGACTAAACCCTGATAAATAGGGCCCGATAGACAGGTTTTCCCTGTTCTAGGGTGACTCGTTCGCGATCGGTTTGGGCTGGTAAAGGGTTTTGGGTTAACCATGGCCCTATTGTTCCAGGGGGTGATGGGGTAGGGGGGGTAAAGGATCGATGGAAGCAGGCATTGGCTGAAAATACATTAACCATCTCTTCGGCGACAGTTTCTACATCGGATTGCAGCCAAACCCAAGCGCCTGGAGCCATGAATTCGGCCAGGTCTGCCACTAATTGGGGCTGCACCACCCGCCGCTTTTGATGTCGCTTTTTAAACCAGGGGTCTGGAAATTGAATGCTTACCCGCTGGGGAGGTTTTGGCAGGCTCGTCAACAGTGGGCGCAGGGAGTTGTTAGCATTGCAAAATAAGATATGCAGGTTGTTTAACCCTAGCTGGTCAAGATGATTAAGACATTGATCTATTAAGGATTCTCGGATCTCTAAGCCAAGGAAGTTCCAGTCTGGGCAGACTTTGGCCATATCGCTAATGAAATAGCCTTTGGCACAGCCAATATCAATGTGTAGAGGCTGTTCAGGACGGGCATACACCTCCGCCCACGGGGGCGGTGTCACTGGGGTAGCGTAGCGAATATTTAGGG
>JAHQVZ010000158.1 GCA_019634055.1 Leptolyngbyaceae cyanobacterium MAG.088 | reverse complement strand
TACCCACAGATCACGCAAAATTTGAGAAGATTTATCTCGTAATTGTCCTGGCTGTAGGGACGACTGGCGCAAATCATCTAATAGATCTTCAAAGCGGCGCAAAATGATAAACAAAAGCTCTCGCTTTTTATCGAGACGTAGAATATCTATTTCTAAAGGATCGGCTGTGGTGTTATCTAAATCGGTTTGCAGTTTTGTAAATACTGCCTCGAACACCATCGTTTGCACATCACCACTGCGCAAACTTAGTGGCTGTGGCCCAGGTGTTGTGATGGCAGCAGCAGCCCCCACAGACTGGGGGCGGCGCATCGACGGTAAACCTTTAGCCGCATTGGAACGTGTGGATGGTCTGAGATTTTTTTTCGCCCAATTAGCATCAGAATAGTTACGGGTAGCCCATAGCTGCTGTGTCAACCAGCGAGCTGCTTTAAGCTCACGCATTTTTCCGATTAAAACTTGCCGTTCCAGCCAGGATAATTTGGGACGACGTAGCTCAGTGGCTGTTGTGGCTAGCTGTTTTTCAATTTGCTTTAACCCTGACAATCGCATACTGAGCCGCATTGCTGTCAGCGGTCCAGGAATTTGAGGGGGCGACTTAGGACTGGGCTCAATAGTTTTACGAGTGCCTTGGGCAACGGTTCGAATTAGCTGAGCGAGTTCTCGCACAGGCATACTGCGAGTGCCGTAACCATTCGCACCAACCTGACGGGCAGCTGCTTCTAGCACAGGTCCATCCTGAGCACTGAGTATTAGCACAGCTAACTTAGGAAACTCAGTTTTAATGGATTTACATAGTTGCAAGCCTGAATTGCTCATGGGGGGTGTGCTGGTATCGCCAACCCCTAGTCCCAAATCAACAATTACTAAGTTAATGGGGCGCTGTCCACGCAGGGTCGGGTCGGTAAAGGCACCGGCTTGGGTGCGATCGCACTTCCGCAAAATCCCCATCGCCTCAGCTGCATTGGCTGCTTCAGCTGCAATTTGAAATCCTGGCAGCTGTTCTAACCAAACTCGCAATCCTAATCGAAAGGTAGGATCTTCATCCACCAGCATTAATTGCAAGGGAGGTTCACTCATGCCGCCTGATTTCATGTCACCGTTCTAGTATCTCCCACTAATTAACCTTTGTGGCACGAGTGGCTGCCAGAAAACCAGCCTAATCATGATGGTGGTGGTCGTGATAGTCGTCTTCCTCGTAGTCGTCGTCTTCCTCGTAGTAATCGTCTTCTTCGTAGTAGTCGTCTTCTGCAGGTGCCCGGAGGGATTCGAGGTAAGCAAGTTCGGCATCCCAAACCGCTATGGAACTACGAGCTTCGGAGTATAGCGCCCGACCCGAGCCAATGCGGGCCGCTACTGAGATCGCATCCGATAGTCGACCTTGGTACGCAAGTTCTTTGGCTTCATTCAAAATTGGCCGATCTTCAGCGATTTGAATGCGTGTGGTCCACTCTTTAATTGAATCCTGTGCTTGAGTGTACAACGCCCGCCCCTGCTGAATTTTGCGAGCTTCCTTAATCGCATCTTGCAACTTACCGTTGGTGGCTAGATCAAGCGCCTTGCTATAGAAAGGCTGATCTTCTAAAACCTGGATTTGCTTAGTCCACTGGGCGATATTTGTTTGGGCATCTATGCGTAGAGCCCTACCCTGAGCGACTTTACCGGCTTCGGCAATCGCTGCTTGCAAACTGGCTTTGTCGCCTTTATCGGCTAGCTGTTGTGCCCGACCTAGTAATGGCCGATCTTCAATCCGCTGAATTTCTTTTGACCAGTGGGCAATCAAGGTTTGAGCTTGCTGACGCTGAGGTCGATCAATACCCAGAGTCTTGGCCTGCTCAATAGCGGCTTTTAAAGACCCCTTTTGGTTGAGGTGGGCCATGAGCGCTGCTCCATATAGCAGCTGCAAATCGTCTAGTTGCTGGGTCCATAGGGCTAACTTCGTCTGGGCATCTTGATAAAACAGACTATCACTGTCAATTCCTTGCAATGCCTCAATTCCATCTATCAAATTGAGGATATCGCCATAGCTAGGCTCCCATGACTGATTAAATTTTGCGAGTCTTTGGGCATGGGCAAACTGAACTAAATCTTGTGCTTCTGGCTTAGTTGCCAGATCAGCTGGCACGTTTTGAATAATTGCGATCGCGCCGTCTAAATCTTCTTGCTCCCACTTTTGCAAACCGTAGTTTAGCAATCTATCTGCCCACTCTGACATCAAAGGCTTAGCTTCAGGCCAGGCATGGTTTTGCACATTAATTTGTCGAATTAAACCGAGGGCTTCTGAGAGACCCTTTAAACTACCATCACTGGCAAGTGTTTGGGCCGTAATCAGATTACGACGGGCATTTTCTTCACTTTGAATATGTTGCCCCAGATATCGATGGCGATCTTTAAGCCAGTAATCACTCGTTAACCGTTTCATAGCTCGCAAATGTTTGCGGGCACCACTCCAATTTTGATTGTCAACAGCTTCCTTGACCGTAGTGGTGATTTCATTCCCTTTATCCCACTCCTGTTGCCATCGCTCTGCTGCTACGTTCGCCTCTTCATAGATTTCAGCCCGAGCCGGAATATAGCCTAAAAGCTGGTTGGCCCTTGATAAATCGCCCGATTGCATACGTTTCTGGGCCAGCTTCAATAACCCTCTAGACCATCGGTTGGCAACTTCCTTGGAGTCTTCATATAGTGGATGGGACTCATCCCAGGTAGAAATGAGCTGCACGCTTGCCACCAAGTCTTGCTCTGAACCGGATACGGATGCTTGCCTGGCACAGTAGAGTCGTTCACTATCGGCACTAAAGACTGATATGCGATCGCACTTCGGCAAAGGGGGTAACCGGGTAATAAACGCAACAGCCCATACTCCCAGTGCAGTGGAACCAGCTAGTAATAATAGCCATATGCCTGACCAAAACCAGGCTTTTCCCCCTTGCGATCGGCGTCTTTTAGCCTCTACGAGAGCAGATTTCTCTCGCTCTGCACCTATAGGCGCTGGAGTAAATTGCTTCGCATCGGTAGGGGTAGCAGTCATTAGCGGCGGTGTCCCAGAAGGTTTAGACCATTAGCAGGTCAGTTATCCCGAAAAAATCGGAGCACAATAAATGTGAGCGCAATGCCCACATTTAACCTGACTGTTTTAACTTGATTAGCCAGGCGTGTAAATATCTCTTTTGGCTTAATTTACTAAAACTAACCTTAATAAAGTTCCTGTGGGTCAACTTGTTGTGGGCTAATGCACCATTTAAATACTGACTGAATGGGAAAGTTTTTTAGCGACTAAACCAAAATTTTGATGTCATTGTAGAGGCAATTGACCAAATTAAGCAGGTTTTCGATAAAAACCTTTGCTTACAAGAATATTGAACCCATCTTTCAATCAGAAAGTACAGCTCAGCTATGAACAATGACTGATCACGGCCTTGTCATGGTGAATGATAGAGCGATAATACCTGTCTATAAAGAAGCGGCAGGTGATTAAACACCCACCGCTTTTAACTAACAGAATTATCGATGCTCAAAAGCATCAATCAATGAACTGCATAGGACCTTAATAGTCAAAGTCGCCCATGCCAGCACCAGCGCCAGCGGCTTCCTTAGGTTCGGGCTTGTCAACCACAATGCACTCAGTGGTCAGCACCATACCTGCGATAGAAGCAGCATTCTGAGTCGCAGAGCGAGTTACTTTAGCAGGATCAACAATGCCAGCTGTGAGCATATCGACATACTCATTGTTAGCGGCATTAAATCCAATGTTGAATTCCTTTTCTTTCACACGCTCAGCGACAACGGCACCGTTCTGACCTGCGTTCTCAGCAATACGCTTGAGAGGAGCAGTCAAGGCTCGGTTGACGATTAGAGCACCCGTTAGCTCTTCTCCAGTCAAGTTGGCGTTGGACCATTCTTCGAGACCAGGTACCAAGTGGGCTAGAGTAGTTCCACCACCAGGCACGATACCTTCCTCAACGGCGGCCTTAGTGGCGTTGATAGCATCTTCCAGACGGAGCTTGCGGTCCTTCATCTCAGTTTCAGTAGCAGCACCGACTTTAATGACGGCTACACCACCGGAAAGCTTAGCCAAACGCTCTTGAAGCTTTTCTTTGTCGTAACTAGAGTCAGACTCTTCAATTTGACGACGAATTTGCTCGCAACGTGCTTTAACGTCGGCTTCATTGCCTTCAGCTACCAGAGTCGTGTTGTCCTTAGTGATGGTGACACGGCGAGACGTACCCAGCATTTCAATGCTGACACTGTCGAGCTTAAGACCAGCATCTTCGGTGATGACCTGACCACCCGTTAGGACAGCAATGTCTTCTAACATGGCCTTGCGGCGATCACCAAAGCCAGGAGCCTTAACCGCAGCTACATTGAGTACACCGCGCAGACGATTGACTACGAGAGTAGCGAGCGCTTCCTTCTCAATGTCCTCAGCGATGATAATTAATGGCTTACCAGAGCGGGCAACCTGCTCTAGCACAGGGACAAGATCCTGTACCAGGGCAATTTTCTTATCGGTCAGCAGTAGGTAGGGCTCATCTAGAACCGCTTCCATGCGTTCGGTGTCAGTGGCAAAGTAAGGGGAAATATAGCCCTTATCAAAGCGCATCCCTTCAGTGATTTCTAGCTCAGTCGTCATGGACTTACCTTCTTCCAGGGAGATAACGCCTTCTCGGCCTACTTTCTCCATGGCTTCGGCAATCATTTGGCCAACTTCTTCATCGTTACCGGCAGAAATGGTGCCGACTTGGGCGATGGACGTAGAATCACCAACGGGTTGGGCTTTCTCTGCAATCCGGTCTACTAAGTAAGCCGTCGCTTTTTCGATGCCTCGCTTAAGTGCGATCGCATTGGCACCTGCCGCTACGTTACGCAGACCTTCCTTCACAATGGCGTGGGCCAAAACCGTTGCCGTGGTAGTACCGTCACCAGCCGCGTCATTAGTCTTAGAAGCCGCCTGACGAATCAGAGCAACACCAGTATTTTCGATATTGTCCTCTAATTCGATTTCTTTAGCGATGGTGACACCATCGTTAACAATTTGAGGGGAACCAAATTTTTTCTCAAGGACGACATTACGTCCCTTAGGACCGAGAGTCACTGCAACAGCCTCAGCCAGAGTATCCATGCCTTTTTCAAGGGCACGGCGAGCATTCTCGTTATAAATGATGCGTTTAGCCATGAATTAACCTATGTTTCAGAACATTTAAGAGAGGGTCTGGGGAGGGGTACAAGAAGCAAGCTTCTTCGAATTCTTAAACTTTGAGTTTGAGTCCTTAGCTCAGACATCTAAGTCTGACTAAACCCACCAAACGTCAAGCATCTATGACTTGGTGAGTAGCGCTTAACTAAAGTCTTAAAACTCAAACCTTAAATTAGCGATTAGCCAACAACAGCAAGAATGTCCTTCTCAGAAAGCAATACGAAATCGTCTCCACCAAGTTTGATGTCAGTGCCTGCGTACTTGGAGTAGAGGACCTTATTGCCCACTTCTACATCGGGAGCCTGACGACTACCATCATCACCACGTTTACCAGGGCCCACAGCAGTAACTTCGCCAACTTGGGGCTTTTCCTTCGCTGTATCGGGTAGCAGAATACCGCCAGCGGTTTTCTCTTCAGATGCACTGACTTTAATAAGAACGCGATCACCTAGGGGAGTGATGCTTGAAACACTCAAAGAAATGGCTGCCATAGTTTTCTCCGAACCTTTGATTGACAATGCTAAACCGGATGCTGGTTTAGCACTCTCCATTGCCGAGTGCTAATTTATCGTTTTAAGAGTTGAGAACGCAACATATCTAGGAGTACGGGTTCCCGAACTTACAATCTAATCAAAGCCTTCGAGAAACTTCATGGTTTCCACACATTTATCTTTATCTATACTTCAGGTTGAATTAAAAATTCCTCGTATTATTTATATATTGGGTTCTATCGGTAGTTCTTGATACATGTTCACCTGGTGCATATGCTGACAAGCTGTTTAGCAATTGCTAACTCCATGATTTTCAGATTTCCCAACTTGCTCTTGCAAGTCGTTCCACTATGGCTTCTTGGTTTGCAAGGGTTAGCTTTTGCTCAAGTTGACTTACCAGTATCCCTGCCATTAGATCCGCCTGTGGAAACACCTGCGCCTACGGCAACTAGTATTCAATCATCCACCTCCGATACTAGCGTTGTGCAAGAGGTTAATCAGTTCAAAATCCTGGGTGGTCAGTCCTCAGGTGGAACCGAGCCTAATTTAATTCATCAGTTCCAAGACTTTGACTTAGGCTCAGATGATATAGCCAACTTTATTGTTAATCCCGACGTTGCTAATGTTATTAGCTTAATTAATAGTGTTGACCCGTCAGTGATTGATGGTCTACTCAAAATGACCAGCAGTGATCCAGATCTGGGTATCAGTGCCAACCTTTTTCTGGTCAACCCGGCGGGCATTATTTTTGGTCAAGATGCGGTGCTTAGTTTACCGGCTAATCTAACTGCTACCACCAGCTCAGGCCTTCTGTTTCAGGATAGTTATTTGCTCTCTATAGACGGGACAGTTAGTGAAATAGCTTTACCACCGACAGGTAGTGAAGAAATGACCTTGCCGGATGATGATGCCGCAGGCATACAGACCGAAATCGCCGAGGAACCAACAATCAATAATCTGATGGGGGATCCCAATGGCTACCTCCTGTTGTCAGAAACAACCACTTCAGCATCCATAGATCCGCTCTCTCCCTCATTGCCCGCAGGTAGCATTGAAAACCAAGGTCATTTAGAGGTAATGCCTCAATCGTCCATTACGTTGATTGGTCAGTATATTCAAAACGATGGCACTCTGGTGGCAGCAGGAGGCAGCATTAATCTGGTCGCTGCTTCTGGGGAAAATATATTGCGACTCAGCCAACCAGATAGCTTACTTTCCTTGGATGTCATTCCCTTTGAGACCGTTTCCATAGTCTCTCCTATGACTGAACAATCCTCTACTGTAGAATTGGTTGCCACAGACTTAGCACTATTACTTACGGGTGGCGATGAGCAGAGTGCTACTCAAATAGAAACAGATAATGATGGCAATCAATCCCTTACGAGCCCACCTCCACTGATGCCTTCTCCAGGTTCAGTCTTAGTGCGAGGGACTTTGGATGTTTCAAGCCATGCTGCTCCAGAGCAAACCATTGGTACTGCTGGGCAAGTCACTATTTTAGGTGACCAAATTAATCTGGTGGGCAGCACAGTTAATGCTGATGCAATTGACGCCGCAGGCACAATATCCATTGGTGGTATGCCTATGGTCGATGGTTTTAGTGCTACTTATGTTGTTGTGGATCGCGATTCTGAACTCTCCGCTAGTTCTTCACAAGATGAAGGGGGCGTCATCGAGATATGGGCAGATGACAGCGTATGGTTTTATGGCGAAGCAACAGCTACCGGTGCATCATCTGACTTGGACGGTAGCATTTCTATCGATGCAGATGAGCAGGTAGATATCCGTTAGTTTGATTTAGCTAGTACGCACGTGGACATTACGCACGTGGACATAGTTTAAAGACCATAACAACATTACATACGCCACAAAGCGGAGTCGTTCTTGCAACGATCCGCTTTTTTTATACAAAACCATCAATGCAAGGGTGTCTTTTGTCCGTATTATCACTCGATTTCAACTGATATTGATGTGTATTTTTTATAAAAGCTACGTGTTTTTAAGGGTGTTTTAAAGGGAAAGATGCCACGCTGTGAGCATTAAAACCCTTTAATCAAAAGGAATTGATGTCTCAAGATGGCTTGCCTTAAAAAGGGTAGTCCATCGAAGTCTAAGTATTTTTTGATACAAGTATCAGCCTACATTCTTTGTTGAAACTCTGAAAAATTACCAATGCGCACATTTGTTCAGTACGCTCGCCAAATTGGTGTAGCAAGTCTTCTTGGTACCGGATTGCTGGCCATCTTTAACCCTGTAGCTGAGGCCGCCTGCTTGTCAGGTCGCTGCAGTCAAAATGGCCTTATCTTTAGCGAAGCATCGGGTGATTTCGCGATCACAAATGTGACTGGTAGGGGGACCGCTGCCAATCCATTTGTGGTTTATCAAGATGTATGGGGGCTAGATATCTCGTTGGCAATCAGTCGTTTGCCCAGTACCCCACAGCATAGTGTTTTCAATCGCCCAGGCTTTGCTATCAGTATTGTGTCTCGTAATCTTACAGGGGCATTTTGGCGATTCTACGACCACGAACTACAAGAGACTGCAGGTTATGCAAGCAGCGAAAATGATGGTCTATCATTTGCCCAAGCTATTGGACCTGCACGTCCCTACACATCAAGCCACTATGACAGAGCCGATGAAATAACCGATGTGCGCGACTTTATTAACTTTCATCGTGGTAGGGGCGTTAATGCTGGTGAAACGGTTCGATTTAACTACTTTATTACCGATACAATCCCGACCCAGAAATTTTTTGTCCGTCAACGCCCCGATTATCGAACTAATACTTCACCAACACCAGCAGTCGCGCCAAGTCCGCCAGTTGACCAGCCAACACCCTCAGCTTCCCTCATTAAGCCCTCACAGCCAGAGCCACCAACGGTTGTTGTGTCTCAGCCAAGCCCTCAGTTACCAGTGCCTGTTATACCTCAACCAATTCCACAGCCACCAGTGCCAGCAGTGGTCGTGGCTCAGTCAGTCCCACAAATTCGTCAAGAGCCAGTATTGCCTCAGCCTATTTCTGAGCCGTCAACAGCCATGATGGGCCTCCTGGCTATTTTTGTCGGCAGGGTAGTAAAGCGGCATTAAGGTAGTAAAACGGCCTTGAAATATTATCTCTGGCATTGGTTTGGCTTTACTCTGGGTCGTAGCTATAGAGATTAGCTGCCTTGCAAAAGACCCCCGACTATAGCAAATACCAGTGCCATGGGTGATACATCTAGTGATAATCTGTTACATGGCACTTTGAAAGTAAAAATTAAAATTAAAAGTCGCCGCAGTAGCTAATAACCTTAGGATAAGGCGCAAGCATGGTCACCACTGCAGAGAAAACAAATACTGGCTATATCACTCAGATTATTGGCCCTGTTGTAGACGTTAAGTTCCCCGCTGGCGAACTACCCAATATCTATAACGCGCTCAAAATCGAAGGAACTAATCCCGCTGGTCAGACTGTTGCTGTCACCTGTGAAGTACAGCAGTTACTAGGAGACAGCCAGGTGAGAGCTGTAGCAATGCTTTCAACCGATGGTCTGGTTAGGGGTATGGACGTCGTTGATTTAGGTTCGCCCATTAGCGTTCCCGTTTGTGCTCCTACATTAGGACGAATTTTTAATGTTCTTGGTGAGCCCGTGGATGAAAAGGGCGATGTGGATATGTCCACTACGTCTCCTATTCACCGCTCTGCTCCCAAGCTAACTGAACTGGAGACTAAGCCCTCCGTATTTGAAACCGGTATTAAAGTTATCGATCTCTTAGCCCCTTATCGTAAGGGTGGTAAGACGGGTCTCTTCGGTGGTGCTGGTGTAGGTAAAACGGTTCTAATTCAGGAGCTTATTAACAATATTGCACTACAGCATGGTGGTGTTTCCGTGTTTGCTGGTGTCGGTGAACGTACCCGCGAAGGCAATGACCTGTATAACGAATTTATTGAGTCTGGCGTAATTAATGCCGATGACCTAGGTCAGTCGAAGGTTGCTCTGGTCTATGGTCAGATGAATGAGCCCCCTGGTGCTCGTATGCGTGTAGCTTTGTCTGCACTAACTATGGCCGAGTACTTCCGCGACGTTAATAAGCAGGACGTGCTGTTGTTTGTTGACAACATCTTCCGGTTTGTTCAGGCTGGTTCTGAAGTATCTGCACTGCTTGGTCGGATGCCTTCTGCGGTAGGTTATCAGCCTACTTTAGGTACTGACATGGGTGACCTACAAGAGCGTATTACCTCTACTTTAGAGGGGTCTATTACCTCTATTCAGGCGGTGTATGTGCCTGCAGATGACTTGACTGACCCTGCGCCTGCAACAACGTTTGCTCACTTGGATGCGACTACGGTTCTTTCCCGTGCCCTAGCTTCAAAGGGGATTTACCCTGCTGTGGATCCTCTGGATTCCACATCCACCATGCTTCAGCCTGATGTTGTGGGTGGTGAGCACTATTCAACTGCGCGTGCAGTTCAATCTATTCTGCAGCGTTACAAAGAGCTTCAGGATATCATTGCGATTTTGGGTCTAGACGAGCTTTCTGAGGATGATCGTTTGGCTGTTGCCCGTGCTCGTAAGATTGAGAAGTTTCTTTCTCAGCCTTTCTTTGTAGCGGAGATCTTTACTGGTTTAGCTGGTAAGTACGTTACTCTCGAAGACACTATTAAGGGCTTCAACATGATTCTCTCTGGTGAGCTAGATGAGATTCCTGAGCAGGCTTTCTATCTCAAGGGTGGTATTGATGAAGTGATCGAAACTGCTGAGAAGATGAAGTCTGAGGGCTAAGCAATTGCTTTCTCGTTTGGTGCAGATTACTTAGAGCTTTGTGAGTCGGTGAGTGGGTGAGTAGTGAGTGGTTTAGCAAGTTAGACTTGTTGAGCTAAAAGATATCTCAGGTATTACTCTACTCACGACTCACCTATTTACTATTCACGTTTACCTCGTAGAGTTTTATGGCATTAGCAGTTCGTGTGGTAGCTCCCGACAAAACGGTCTGGGATGCTGAGGCGGAAGAGGTCGTGTTACCTAGCACGACTGGCCAATTAGGTATTTTGAGCGGTCATGCTCCGTTGTTGACTGCTTTAGATATTGGTGTTTTGAGAGTTCGAGCTAATAAGGATTGGGTTGCGATCGCACTCATGGGTGGCTTTGCCGAAGTGGAAGACAATGAAGTGACCATTTTGGTCAATGGAGCTGAACAGGGCGATAGCATTGATTTATCCGCAGCCGAAGCCGAATATACATCTGCTAAATCTGAAGCTGATAGTGTTTCTTCAGATGATAAGCAGGCTGTTATCCAGGCCCGTAAGGCTTTGAAAAAAGCCCGCGCTCGTGTTCAGGCAGCAGGTGGTAGTATCTAGTTCCTACACCTTAAGCATCGCCATCGCCAGATGTATAAAGCCCACCCATCCTTATGAAGATGGGTGGGCTTTTCAGACTTCAGATGATTAGAACAGGCTTAGATCATGAACTACCAGTAAATGCGACATTAGGAAATTTATCAGCTGCTTTTTGCATCGGCTGAGCTTTTCCGCCTTCTTGCCAATAGTTAATAATTTCAGTGGCCTGGTTCAATAGGTCAATGCGCTCCTCTTCTACAATCCAGGTCTTGGATTCAAGCTCTGTTTTCATCTGGTCCCATGCATCATTACGGGGCCAGAAAAAGTAAGAGGTCAGCGGACTCGATCCCTTGCCCACTACTTGATCCACGGCGAGAGCCACATCTTTGTCGAGCCAGAGAACCTTTAAGATAAATCGAGACAATGCAAACCTCCGCTGTACGCCTCTTGGCTTCAAAACTACACAGTCTAGCTTAAAACTACACGATTTATAATTCTAGCGCATTCGCTGACAGAAACATATCGAAAACTAGTCTTGCAATCCAAAAATGTCTAATCCTATTGCCTTAGCTGTATTTGATATCGATGGCGTTGTCCGCGACGTCAGTGGCTCATATCGTCGAGCCATAGCTGATACGGTTGAATATTTTACCCAAGGGCATTACCGCCCCACTCCTACCGATATTGACCAACTGAAAAGCGAAGGTATTTGGAACAACGATTGGAAAGCGTCTCAAGAACTTATCTGCCGCCATGGCCAAGTTTCAGGGCAGACCTATAGCGCCGACTATGATGCCATTGTTGCTTATTTTCAAGAACGCTATCGAGGAGTAGGCGATGACCCCAGTCAATGGACCGGTTACATCACCCAAGAACCTGTTTTAATGACAGCCAGATATCTCACTAATCTCGCTAACGATGGTGTTTTATCAGCTTTTTTTAGCGGAGCAACCCGAGGTTCAGCCAACTATATCTTGCAACAGCGGATCGGGTTGGTTGAGCCCATCTTGATTGCGATGGCCGATGCACCGAGCAAGCCAGACCCAACAGGCTTGTATATGACTATTGCCAAACTGGAAGAACTTACCCCCTCTGGGTTACCGGTTTTATATGCCGGAGATACGGTTGCCGATATGGCCACTATCAAGGCAGCAGCAGTAGACTTTCCTGAGCGGCTGTGGTTAGGCGTAGGTGTCTTACCCCCCCATGTGCAAACAGATCCTGACTACCAAAATCGCTACAGCCAAATCCTTAAAGACGCCGGGGCAAGTATTGTGCTCTCCCATGTTGAACAATTAACGGCTGAAAAAATTCAAGCCTTAGTTACCTCGTGAAACGAACCAGTCATCTGAACGGCACAGTTAGTAATATTAGCTACCGTTTGAATGGTAGGTTAGGCGACAGTCGTTAACCTGCTATTTGTACCCAGCTTTAGCTCATGAGTCTATTGCCGTTTTTAATTGCGCTGCCTTCTATTGCTTTATTTTCTATTCCCTTGGCTTTAGAGCCTCAATCCAAGCAATGGCCAGCTCCAATTATTGACGTCTCGACAGTCACATCCCTTAGCAATAGACTTGTTGCGCAAACTATCGATCAAGAGACCATTCCATACATTCAGGAAGTCCGGCCATTACCAGGGGAATTGGATAACGTTCCCGTATTTAACAGCAATAGCCCTGAACTAATTGAATCTGAAGGTATTCTCTTATCAACATTTCCATCACGTGGTAAAGCTGAACCGTCCGCCCATTTAGACTATGCGTTTGAGGGGCGTTTTGATATTTTTGATCATCATGTTGTCAGTGCTCGAGACAACAGTGATACGCGGACTCGCTATATCGGGATTGTGATCCATAATCCTAGCCGTAGACCTGTCACCCTAAGCTTTCGAGAAGCCGCTACCTATCTTAGTCAAGAAGCTCCCTGGCATGGTCGTAATGATGTGGAATTCAACTTAGCGAGTACTCAGTTCTCTGGCCCAGGCAGCCGTTTGATGAATGAAATTCTCAGAGATCGTCGCCAGCCTTTTTTGCCTGACAGCATTACGATTCCTCCTCGAGAAAGTTATCTGCTCATGAATACACCGTTGCCGGTAAGGCGGTTATCGGTAGCCACTGATGGCAGTCTCCCAGCTGGTAGTGAGCTATTACCGCCATTGCCTAGCAGCCTTGGTGGTAATCGTAGTAATGCTCGCTCTACGCTAATGCGTCTGTCTAGCGATGGACCATTATACGTAGCCAGTTTAAGTATGTTTGCTCCGCTGACAGAGAATGGCGGCGAACGAGTGCCGAGCTTAAACGAATGGTTACAGATGCTAGCCAACGGCAAGCTAGTAGCGCCAAGAGATCTTAAACCTACGCGGCCAGGGCGTCGCGCTAACCCTTTCATCTATGGACGCGTCGCAGGTGTGAGTCGAGGTTCTCGCTGGCAGGCTAGACTCACCGATCGTCGCTCATCACAGCTAAAAATCCCCGCTGTGGGGGAACAAATTTCCTACGTCATTAGTAGTGTTGATCACAACACCTTTGGCACAGGACAAATTCAAAGTGCTGCCATGCTTAGACGCTATGACGATACTGCCTATCGGGCCCATGGTAATTACGGCACTGAATACAATCTCACACTGCCCCTATATAACCCAACCAATCAGCCCAAAAAAATTGCATTGTCAATCCAAACACCACTGCAAAATGAGGTGATTCAAAATGCCCTTACCTTTTTAATCCCCCATGACTCTCGCATATTTTTCAGGGGCACTATTTTATTTCTATATACCAACGATCAGGGTGAACGTCGCGCAGATTATATTCATCTAGTACAGAGACGTGGGCAATTAGGCCCCCCTCTAATAGAACTCACTCTGGCTGCCCAGGAAGAACGATCGGTAGAAATACAGTTTTTATACCCTCCAGATGCAACACCTCCACAGGTGCTAACGCTCACTACCCAAGAGTAGACAGCCGACCGAAAGTAGCATCGCAACCAATGCCCACTACTTTGCAGGGCGAGGATAATCATACGCTGGACTAGGACTGCTATGACCGATGGCCATGGGTTGATGATGATTGGTTGTTTCAGCTGCTTCAGTTGCTTCTTGTTTGGGCACATCATTATGCGTTTTAGAAGCCTGAACAGGAATATAACGAGATTCATCCTCAGACGGAGACACTTGATTGAGCACCGACAAGATGTAATCCCGGTGAGGGTGCTGTTCTAACCAAGCCCTTACACTTAGGGCTTGAGCATAGTCTTCATCGCCTAGAGCACTACGATAGGTGGCTTCCAAGACACGGTTAAATTCTGCTTGACGAATTTGAGACTGCCAAGCTTCTGAAAATATGAGGTGTACTTTGTCGTGGATATTATGGGCCTGTAAAATTTCCCACTCACCTTTATCAAACCAACTACCCCCGCAATGGGAGCACCGATCGATGTAAAAGTCTAAACCATGGCCAACCTTGGCACGCCGCATCAGGTGATTACATTCAGGGCAGAAGGACGCACGACGATTATCGGAAACCTTAAGTGAGTCACTCCAATCATCGGACTGACATGCCTTAATTTCACCGCTACCTATTTGCCATTCTAACCAGTGCCAGTAGTCATAGGAGGAAATCCACTGTCCCTCACAAGTGTCACAGGCATGAACAGCTAAATACTCATCTAATCGAGCACGTTTTAAATTGGATTTTTGGCAGCACGGGCAATGCATAGAAAAGGCCTAATTAATCAACATCATTTAGAGAACAGAACAACGCTTTGTTAACGCGTGTTAACGTCTATTTAATAGATAAATGTCAAAAAGAATGAATTAGACATTGTATAGATTATGTCGCGTTACCTTTACTGTAATTGAAGTTTTCCAGAGATGACAAAATAAAGGGTAATTTGCCACATTTTGATATGTAAGGGCCGGTATTATGGCGGATAACAAATAGTGATTATTGCTTTATTGAAAAGCTCAGTTCCCTTGCTGTGAAAGGGAATTAGTGGTTTCTAAGTGTATATACGTATAGTAAGCCAAGTGCGTGTCAAGTTAATAGTTTGTAACCCTGTAGAAAAAGCTTTGATATTTAGGGGTTTGACGTTAAGGACAAATTCTTAAATATACCTAAAACAATAAGTAAGCTATTACTAGCTTCTTTTTTACTCCATGCCAATAAACGCCAATACTATTTTCATTGGCATGGAGTAAATTATGAGACTGATTAAATGCGCAAAAACGAAAAAATGATTTGAAGAGTAATGATTGAGAGAAGCTTTTTTCGAGGTTATCTCTCTTTAATGTGATTGCCAGGTGTACAAGTTCCTAATTCATTGTCGATTACTTGTTCTTCAGGTATACACCTGGGCATAGGGCTCAAACGTCAGTCAATGCGCTGATTCGATGGCCTTTGCTGCGTAGATTCGCTAGATTACGATGCGCATAGCATATGAGATTCAAGAGACTAGCGATTATTGCCGACTTTAACTTGTGGGCAAGGTTATTTTTAATTAGAGATTAACGTTATCAATCTATTGAGATAACCAAGTGGAAATTGGTGTCGTTGACTGAACAATATGCATGCCAGCATTCGCAAATCGTTTATAGGCTGCATCAGCCGCTTCTGAAAAGTCAACTACATTTGGCACCACAACGGGTGAGCTACAGTCTTCAAGCAGATAAATTTTGCTAGCCAGGGCTGGGTTAATGACTTGAATCTCACTCAGTAGGTCGTCAATAGTCCAGGCAACACAGTGACTCTTGGCTTGGCCTGCGATCGCGACCGCATCAAACGTCAACAAATGCTGAATCAGATCCTGATTTTTCTTAGCCACAGGTTTGCCATGGGGATCATCTAAGACTTCTGGGCGCAACACTGAATAATTTTCAGTCAGCGGATTGCTGCCTTTCAACTCAAACCTTGTTTGACATTGACGAGCTAAATTATGAAAAAAGCAAGCTTCTTCAAACGCCGATACTAAACTATGGCCAATGCCTCCCAGCATTGAGTGATAAGGCCATATCGTTAGAGGATATTTACCATCGTCGCTCAGGCGTTTTACATAATGCAGCGCAAACTTTTCTAACTTTTCTAAAGGCACTCCAACACTCTTAGATATAGCTGGATTCACCCGCCATCGGCCCTGACGAACATCGTCTAATTCCACCATGGTCATCGGAGCTGGCATTTGACCATCGGCATCTAGCCAAAAAGTTGCATGAAAAATTTGCATTGCTCGATGAGTATCCATAGTGGGCACGATTTCTGTAATATGGCCCAAATTACGATAGATAAACTCGCATAGGCGACGGGTATCGTCCACAGCCCCTTGCCCAGATGTTCCTCCCACGAAAAGCTCAAACCCAGGAATACAAAACGTATTTTGGACATCAATTGCCAACAAACATAGGCGTGGACTATCTTGATTGGCCGATTGAATTCCTTGTCTTTGGGCCCAAGCTTGAGCTTGCACTGCTCTATCTTCATAGGGCACGCGCCACACTTCGCCAACACGGTCGGCAACAAAAAACTCAGGAATGGCTAGGGAAGACGACATAAGACTTATCTCCAGGGTGATTCTTTAAAGGGCGTTTAGATCTTGAGCAAGGGCATGTAAGTGGCTTTGAACTGCACAATCACAGTCTTTAAGTCGTCGGGCAGCAGCTGCCAAACGCGATCAGTTATCGCTTCCGGCACTTCCCCATAAAAGGCTTCAGCCATACTCCCTGTAATACAGGTAAGTGTATCGGCATCCCCGCCGAGGGATACCGCATTACGAATTGCATCCGTAAAGCTAGTGGACTCCAGAAAAGAAATTATCGCTTCCGGTACCGTTCCCTGACATGACTCATTAAAGCGATAGTCAGGTCGGATTCGATCCAAGCTACGGCTGAGGTCATAACCAAATGTACTTTCCACATGCTCTTTAATCACCAGCTTTGACTCACCCTGACGGGCTAAAAAGATCGCTGCCGCCGTAGCTTGTGCCCCTCGAATTCCCTCAGGGTGGTTATGGGTTGTCAGGGCAGTTTGCTTAGCCGCGTGCATGACAGCCGCTAAATTTTGGTGGGCATAGGCGACTGGACTGACGCGCATAGCAGCGCCATTGCCCCAGCTGTTATAAGGCTGGCTTTCCAACGACGCTGCCCATGTTTGAAACCGTGCTCCATAGCCACCACATGGATTGGGATAGCGTTGATAGTAGCGCTTAAAAGCATCGGTATAGGTGCCCCCATGGAGTAGAACATCAGCCACGGCCACGGTCAAAATCGTGTCATCCGTAAAGATGCTTTGGTCTGTAAATAAGGGAAAGTCTTTTGTCTTATGACCTTCAAACTCATAGACAGAACCGATAATATCGCCTGTAATTGCACCAAGCATATAAAAAAGCAGAAATGAAAATAGAACAATCGTGTATCTTTTACACTAAGATGTGTTTTGGTTATAGCTAATACGTTGTGAAACGTCAACTTTTCCATGACCTATACCTATGACTATCCCAGACCCGCCGTTACCGTAGATGGTGTGGTATTTGGTATTGATCAAACCAACTGTTTACAGGTTTTGCTGATTCAGCGACAGTTGCCACCCTATATTGGTCAATGGGCTTTGCCAGGTGGTTTTGTGCGCCCAGGTGAGGGGTTAGAACAGGCTGCACGTCGTGAATTACAAGAAGAAACCGGGATCAATGGGTTGTTTTTGGAACAATTACAGGCTTACGGTCAGCCCGAGCGTGATCCTCGCGGACACACCATTACTGTTGCGTTTTATGCATTGGTTAATCTTTGGGACTATCAGGTCAAAGCTGCAACCGATGCTAAGGCCGCCAGTTGGTGGTCAATGAAGCAGTTGCCAGCTCTCGCTTTTGACCATGGCATAATTGTTCAAGATGCGATCTCAACTCTACGATCCACTATCCGCTACCGGCCTATTGGCTTTGAGCTGCTGCCAATAAAATTTACCCTTACCCAGCTTCAACGACTATACGAAGTTGTGTTAGCCCGCCCCTTTGACAAGCGAAACTTTCGTAAAAAGCTACTAAAACTCGATATTTTGATAGCTCTGGATGAAAAAGAAACTAATGTATCGCATCGTGCGGCACAGCTCTATCGGTTTGACCAGAGAAAATATATAGAACGCCAAAAAACAGGCTTTAATTTTGATTTGTAAGGGCGTTGCATACAATGCCTCTACAAATCAAAATGCCTATCCTAATAGCGAATAAATATTACCGTCGATCAATACATGGGTAATACCCTTGGCTTGCAAATACGATGTTGTCTTAGTAATGAGTTGACCATCCGGTACTTTAATCACTCGCTGATTACGTCGTGAAAACCTTCGGGCTACACGATGATTATCAAATACAGGGAGTGTAAGTGCCGACTCTTGATGGGCAGGTATGTCACCTAACTCGGCAAATTCTTTAAGGGGATGAGTAATTAGCTCTGATAAGCGATCGACGACCAGATAACAAGTACGAGGAAAGACAGCATTAGAAAGCGGCATGATTTCTACTGACGTATTGACCAAAGAAGACTCATCGCCTGCTTCAAAATCATCATCGTCAAAGTCAGTATCAAGATCGTCATCTAAATCGTCATCGAGATCATCCAAGTCCTCATCTAGATCGTCCAAATCAGCCTCGTCGTCATCTTCAGCGTGCATAGGCTCTGTTAGCAGCTCAGTCGCAACAGCTGATACATCATCCGGCTCATTGGCACGTTCACCATCTAGCTCTATAGTTTCACCATTAGTACTGAGTAATGTCAGTTGGCCATCGTCTTGACCTGTAGACGACTCGCTAACTTGTGACCGTTTTCGAACTCGGCGAATCGGCTTTTCTGGCTGCGCCCGTTCTTCCTCATCTAGTTGTGGTACTGGTGCCTTTTCCGATGGTGCTGAACGCTTTTGAGCAATCAGAGCGCGATATTCATCATCGGGCAGCTGGGTTTTTAGGATACGGCTAATCGTACTAGTACTGACGCCATAGCGCTTGGCAATGGTGGATGTGGTTTCTCCGGGTTGCCGATAAATCTCAATTACATCGCGCTTATCGGCGTCAGATAGTTTTCGCGGTGCCATACTAGCAACAGCCCCAAAGGGTTAGGTTAAAACGTCTCTCTAGTATGCCAGGTTTATGCCGATTGTCATGCCCGACGGCGTGATCCCCGACGAGACCGTTTAGAAATGTCATATTCAATGGCTGCACCTGCTGCGAAGAAGAGGGCTGACCAAATCCAGAACACTTCCCATAGCGCCCCTTCATTGTAGTTATCACCTACAGCCGCAAAGGCCATATCGGCGATATATAAGCAGAATGTTGCGATCGCAATGAGCTTCCAGGACTGTGAAAAACGACCTCCCCAAAATGCGACTAGTAGTGCCGCGGCAATGACTACTAGAAAACAGTCTGCAATAACATACATTAAGGCCACCGGATCAGCAAACTGCTCAAGAGCAGTATCTAAAGCCTGAGCCCATCCAGGTGCAGGAAAAATTCCTGCCACTATTTCAGGTTCAACCGCTGTCTCTATAGGCTCTACCACTGTTTCAGGCTCTACCACTGTTTCGGATTCAGCGGGAGCTTGGACGAGCTGTAGTTCAGCAGCTATGGCTGGTTGTGGTGATAGTTGAGCTGCCGCTGGAAAACCAAAGTTGAGTACGCAAGCCAACACAATACCTACTGCACCAATGGCAAAAATCATCACCCACTGCAGGATGCTCAAATCAATGCGGCGTGGCAATGCGGCCAGCAACATACCAATTGCCATTGCAACATAGCTAATGAAATAGAATCCATCACCCAGGGAAACAGATGGGTCTAATCCCCAAACAGTACCCCATAAGAAAAAGAAGACATCCCCTGCCGCATAGGCCAACATTCCAAGTCCCAGCGCCAACCATACAGTTCGACCGCTGATAATCTGAGAGCTCCCAGACTTTCGAAAACATAGGTAAGCAGCCAGGAGAAAAGCGAAAATTTCTAAGAAATTAATCGAGATTAAAAACCAATCTGGTCGCGCATCTTCTCCGGGAGCAAGCGCTCCAAAGAGTAAAAAGAAAAGGATAGAAACTATGCCCCAGGCGAGGCAAAGCATCAAAGTGGATTGGCCTGAGCTGGCTTTAGAAGGCTTGGAAGACTGAGTCAATGCTCTACTCCCTAATGAGATAACACCAAAAACAATACCTTGGGCAATTGAGCTCACCCAGTTAGTATCTGGAACAAAACTTTAGCCCAATCATGGTCAGTGTTGACCAGTAAGTTAAGTAACTATAAGTCAATAATGAGGAAACGAATAATAGCCTCCCTCTATTGTCTTCATATACTTGTGGATATGAAAACAGTAAAGCCAATACAGAGATAGGCTTTACGCATCCGCAGAATACCCATAATGTGGGCACAAAGTGCCGGATCGCAAAAAAAAGCAATGCCCTGCGCTGAATTATCCCAGGATTGATTACTGATTATTTAGCTGTTTGCTATTGCCAAAGCTGACCACTCGATAACTGTTTTAACCACTTCAAGAATGCATCACGTTCTGGCGGTGATAGATCATCCAATGCTTCTAGAGCCCGATCTGTAAAATTAGAACGGCCAAAATAATTCCTCCCGATGCGATGGAGTTCTGTGAAGATCGTATTGAGATGATTGGTTTGCCAAGGTGGTAATGCTGCTGAGAATGGATCCATTCTCAGCAGCCCAATAACTAAATCTTCAGAGGTCATTTGAGGTAAACGCATCTGCTTCCCAATTTCCGTTAAATCTCCCTCAAATCGCTTGGCCTGCTTACCACCCATTAAATCATCAATATCTTCATACATGGCCTGAATAATAAGCAATCCGGCCTTCACAAATACATTGCTGACACCGTTTGCCGTTGCAGCTGTAGGAGGTGGCGTTTCTCCTGATGAGCGTTCTAACTGAATTTTTCCCCAAACGCTAAACCGCTCAGGCTCTTCAAGCAAAACACAAGCCTTACCTCGATTATCTGTTAAATCCCGCCAGAGAGTCCTTGCCTCCTCTTCTTGAGCAGCATTAAAAACACTTAACAAACGAAATGTCTGCCCCTGGTAAGACAAAATTGGAATCTTCTGCTCTTTAGACGGATGTTGAAAACTACCAATTTCTACATCCTGGCGCTTTAAGATGAACATGGTGCCACTAAGAAATGCTAACCCGAGGAGCCCGCGTTAAGCGAGTAAATCATTAGTCTGTCAATTTGCTTTTCTGCCGTTATTGAGTAAGTTCAACCTAACTTAATACGCTAGTAGAAATACGATAGTAGAAAAACTGTTGATTAAAATCATTTTGTGCCCCCAGCGTACCCAGTTCACGATTCTTCAGGGACACGGACATTAGTTTTTACCAGCTGATGGCCATGCTAGATTGTGGCTAATCTCGCCTAAACTAATGACTAGGCTATACACAAAATAGCGACTAACAGGCATTTATGCTGATTTAGCTTATTACGTAATGTATAGGGACCCTTAGCTCAGTGGATAGAGCAACCGCCTTCTAAGCGGTCGGTCACTGGTTCGAATCCAGTAGGGTCCGTTGACTATATTGACTATGCAAGAAGGCTGAGAGCTCTTTTTTAGGGAAATTAGCCAAATTTTTAGAGAAATAGACTAAATAAATGCCTGATAGTCAATCCATAGGCTGACTGCCTTCCCTAGGAGGACTGATGATAGCTTGTTCTTCAAGCAACTTCAGCATCGTTATCAACGTTTCTATTTTTGCGCCTTTATAGCGTTTGCGCTCACGCTGTTCAAGCGCTTGTTTGCTAACACCAAGTGCGTTAGCTGCCTCAGTCATGGTTGGAAATACAAGTTTTCTAGCAGCGATCAATTTCTCGGGTAGGTTTTCTAGCCAGTCAGATGCTTTCATGGTGAGTCAACCTATAAATATGGCAAAACAATATAGCTAACCACCCTTAGGCTGTCAACGGGGATCGCCTGATGGCAGACATTTTTGTTGTAGCTGGGGCCGTATCTCAATGTCTAAGTGGAGGTTGTCAAGTACTAATTGATACAAGCAATTACTGATGACGTTTCTTTTGTCAGACCGTGCTTATATCACTTCAAAGACTTGTTTTTAGTAGAAAAATGTACTCGATTTGGCCCGATGAGACCAAAAGCATATGGGTATCATTTGCAACTCGAAACTGGGTTCGGGGAATACTGAGATCAACGTTAGCCCCATGGGATTGCAAACGGCAAAGTTAAGGCACAGCAATATATATTCTCTAGGTTTCCTTGAAATGATTAGCGTTTTAGAACCTGTCGATCGCTTAGTCAGTCTACGTCATATATTTAGTCGTCTCTTCCCAGAAAAGGTAGGTCTAGATTTTTCGATTGCCATTCCTACTTATAACGGAGCTACTCGCTTGGCAGCTGTTTTAGAGTCGTTGCGTTGGCAGTTAAATACCTATGATCTGAGCTGGGAAATTATTGTGGTAGACAATAACAGCACAGATAACACCGCTGATATTGTCAAAGATTACCAACGTCAATGGGATCTTGACTCACCTATCCGCTATGCATTTGAGCCTAAGCAAGGGGCTGCTTACGCCAGGCAAACCGCAATTAAGATTGCCAACAGCCCCCTGGTAGGCTTTCTGGATGACGATACGCTGCCTGGTATGACCTGGGTAATATCCGCCTATCGCTTTGCTCAAAAGCATCCCAACGCGGGAGTGATTGCTAGCCGTATTCGTGGCAAGTTTGAAACTACGCCACCCCAAAATTTTGAACGGATTGCATCGTTATTAGCGCTCACTGAACGGGGCGCTAAACCCTTGATGTATAAGCCGAGTCAAAAAGTGATTCCACCATCTGCTGGTATGGTCGTCAGACGCCAGGCATGGCTTGATAACGTCCCAGAAGAACTGGTTTTAACAGGTCGCACCAGTACCAGTATGTTAACTGGTGAGGATACGGAGTCAATTTTGCACATTCAACAAGCAGGTTGGGAAGTCTGGTACAACCCGCAAATGCGATTGCAACATCAAATCCCCAGTTCTCGACTAACGCGTAACTATCTACAAAAACTTTGTCGTGGCATTGGTCTCAGTCGTTATCGCACACGCATGTTGGGCACAGCGCCCTGGCTTCGCCCATCGATGCTGTGCTTGTACTTAGTAAACGACGTTCGAAAAATATTACGCCATTGCTTTCGCTATCGCCAAGGTATTATCCATGACGATATTGCTGCCTGTGAACTTACGCTGTATACCGCAAGCTTAATCAGTCCTTTTTTTATGGCGCAACGCAGTATCAAACAGAAAATGCAAAAATATAGCCTGCCCAGTGGCTGAATGTAACTATCTACTATCTAGTTGACTGCTGTTGAAGATAGCTTTGTAGGCGATTTACATCTTCAGGTAATAAAACATTCAGTCGGCCTGTTGTCACTACGCCATTAGCATTGGGGGTGATTTCAACCCAGTAGGCATAGGTATTTCCTAATCGCACTTCACCTTGAGCGGTGCTGTTTTCATAACCATAGTTATAGATAGGCTGGGCCCGGCGATAGTCAGCATAGGTATTGGGGCCATAAAGGGTCCGCAAGGATTCTTCAAGTCGAGCAGTGGTAACTTGCTCGTCGTAATCCACTAAAATAAATTCTTCTCGACGTACAGTGCTTAGATTACGCCGCCCATTCGAGATAGATAAGGCTGTATTATCTCCAGAACTACGTAAACCTCCAACCGGAAAAACGCTGGCCTGAAACGTATAGCGTTGGGAGGGAATATCGGCTCGGTGTACTCGCAATCCTTCACGGCTATCGGCTCGCAATGTGGGATGTCCCTGCATCCAGGTTTTGACCTCATTAACAGAATAGCCTGGTAACCCATACCCAGGACGAGCAGATAGCAAAATTGGTAGGCCAATACTCAGGGCAACTAAACCCAGTCCGATCCTCGTTTTCATAGGCTCTATTGAAATTTCAATTTATATTGATTATCTTGCCCAGATAAGTTCTGTGAATATCCTTGTAGTAATACCTTCATCAAATTACTAAAGGGTACCGAAACCTTTTTTCTTTTTCTTTTTTTTGTTCTTTTTAGCCCCTGCACTATACCCACGAAAGCCAGGGCGGCCGCCACCCATACCAGGCATACCACCACCCATACCAGGCATACCGCCGCCCATGCCAGGCATGCCGCCGCCCATGCCAGGGAATCCGCCCATACCAGGCATGCCGCCCCCTTGACCCATTTGTTTCATCATGGAACGCATTTTTTGGAAATCGCTGACTAGTTTGCTGACTTCTTTGTCACCATAGCCAGAGCCTTTAGCAATGCGACGACGACGGCTGGGTGAGTTGGCTAACAAATCAGGATCTTCACGTTCCTGTTTCGTCATGGAGTTGATCATGGACTCGCAGCGACGCAGTTGTGTCTCGCCTTGTTGTAGCTGATCTGCAGATAATTTATTGGACATACCCGGAATCAATTTCATGATTCCGCTTAACGAGCCCATATTTTTCATCAAGCGTGTCTGCTTGAGAAAGTCGTTGAAGTCAAATCGTGCTTCAAGGATTTTGGCCTGAAGTTTTTCTGCATCAGCAATATCAACTTCTTCTTGAGCTTTCTCCACTAATGTGAGGACGTCGCCCATCCCCAGAATTCGAGAAGCCATTCGATCTGGATAGAAAGGCTGTAGTGCTTCGACTTTCTCTCCAATACCAATGAATTTAATTGGTTTGCCTGAAATCTGACGAATTGATAGGGCTGCACCACCACGGGAGTCGCCATCCATCTTGGTCAGGATAGCTCCGGTAATACCAATTTGTTCGTGAAATGTGTGGGTCAGGGTGGCGGCTTCTTGCCCTGTCATGGCGTCAACCACTAGCAGGACTTCATTAGGACCAATGGCTGTTTTGATCTGCTCTAGCTCAGCCATCATGTCTTGGTCAATTTGTAATCGACCGGCGGTGTCTACAATGACCGTGTCAACACCATCTTCTTTGGCCTTAGCAACCCCTGCTTTTGCGATATCAACAGGATTTGCTTTGGTGCCCATTTCAAAAACGGGGACATCTATTTGTTTGCCTAAGGTAATGAGCTGGTCTACGGCTGCCGGACGATAGACATCGGTTGCCACCAACATGGCTGTGCGTTCTTGCTTACGCAGGTGGAGTGCTAATTTAGCCGATGCTGTCGTTTTACCTGTGCCTTGTAGACCTGCCATGAGTACCACAGTAGGCTTATTGGTAACATCGGCCAGGGGTTCATTGGCATCCCCCATTAATGTCACGAGCTCATCGTAGACAATTTTGATGAACTGCTGGTCGGGGGCAACGCCAGCGACTACTTCAGCCCCTTGAGCCTTGTCTTGAACGTCAGTAATAAAGTCTTTAACGACGTTAAAGCTGACGTCGGCTTCTAATAATGCTCGTCTAACTTCTCGAAGCGCCTCTTTAATATTGGCATCAGAAATTTTATCTTGACCGCGTAGGGTCTTCCAGGCGGATTCAAACCGTTCTGAGAGGGCTTCAAACATGGGAGGAAGGGAAATCGATTAAACCGAAGTATTGTTCCATACTAATCGCTTTGTCCCCGTCTACTGAATATCTAATCTACAAACACGTGTAGTTTTAACTTGTCTACCAACTATTTAATTTGCAAACACGTGTAGTTTTAACTTGTCTACCAACTATTTAATTTGCAAACACTTGCTATGCTTCTGTAGACGCAAATGGGAAACGGATGAACGGTGATAAAAAACGAGCTCCGAATAATCGCACTTTGGTCTTAAGTGCTGATGATCGCCGTTTATATCGTCAAAAGCTCGTTACGCTCACCCAAGACACCTCGTATCAGGCCTGTGAAAACACTACTATCTGGCAGGATACCTTTGAGGCATTGCCAAGGTTACCCAGTGATTTTGTCGATTTACTTATTGTTGATCCACCTTATAACCGTTCCAAAGTTTTTAATCAATCTACCTTTGCTCACCGTTCTCTAGAGGCCTATGAAACCTGGTTAGATAGCTGGATGTCGCCAGTTATTCGATTGCTTAAACCCAATGCATCGGCCTATGTTTGCTGTGATTGGCAGTCGTCACCTGCGGTATACAACGTATTTTCTCGCTATTTTTCTGTCCGTAGCCGGATCACTTGGGAACGAGAAAAGGGACGGGGATCGAAACAAAATTGGAAAAATTCGTCGGAAGATATTTGGTTTGGTACCTTATCTGATGATTATTGGTTTGACGTTGAGGCAGTAAAACTAAAACGCCGAGTGTTGGCTCCGTATCGCGATCGCAACGGTAATCCCAAAGACTGGCAAACGACAGATAACGGTAAATTCCGTGTTACCCATCCATCTAATTTATGGACAGATATCTCGATTCCGTTTTGGTCGATGCCAGAAAATACGGATCATCCCACCCAAAAACCAGAAAAGTTGCTGGCCAAGATTATTCTAGCGAGTAGTCAGCCTGGAGATGTGGTGTTTGACCCCTTTTTAGGCTCTGGAACGACATCGGTTGTGGCTAAAAAACTAGGTCGTCGCTACGTTGGCATTGAAATGGATGAGGAATATGCTTGTATTGCCGAAAAACGCTTGGATTTAGCTGCATTGCAACCTGAGATCCAGGGATATGCGGGTGGATACTTTTGGGAACGCAATAGCCTTAGCGCTCAACAACAGGCGCGTAGGCATAAAGAAAACGTGGACTGCTAAGTATGACGCATGGGAAATTGGCTTAAGAGCTTCTGGAAAAGGGATAGCCTGACGGATGGCGTAAGATTTACATGGCCATCATTTATATCAACCCTTCTTGGTATGGACGCTAAGCCAAATTTGGTCTAACTGCATCCAGAGAACAACTGAAAAAAATCCGTCAATTGATGGGTTCTTTTACAACAGATATTGTTGTTATGGACCAGTCATTACAAATTCTAAAAACTGTCCTAGATATACCTTAATATCCCAGTTTTGTACCTCATAATAGGAACATAAATTTGGCGGAAACATACGTAAGTAACAGGTGCAAGGTTTCAGGACGGCACAACACTGTTTTGACATTGAGCAGCAACTATCAGTTGAACTTGATTTGAATATATTTAAGTTCAACCATGACGCTCAATATTCCTAAGCATTTGTGAACTTAAATGTCGTCTTGTTTAATGCCTAACTCCCTGTCGGTTGTGAGTTTTACCACAGTTTTTCAAGTGCTCTTGGTGCTGGGAAGCTTGGAAATCATCCGGGTTGTTCCGTTTGAGGCGGAAGCGTTGATCTAGGTAGATCGAATTGGTCTCAACAGCCTGATGTGGATGTTGCTTAGACGAGTTGTTTTGCGATCGCATCGGTTTTCAATCAGTCGTTTTTTCCGAACTGATTGGGCTGGGGGCATGGGCTAACCATATGGGTGGTAGCCCAGCGATTCAAACCTCGTCACGTTGTCGATTTAGAAAAAATAATATTGTTATAGGGGCAAAGAGAAGCCAGCCATGGTCGCATCTAAACTGAAGCAGCTAAGCAAGCAAGGACTGCTAATTGTAGGTATCGTTAGCCTCCTAGGAGGTATCAAAGCTGTCAGCAACTTTATTAATGTTGCTGACGCAGTGGTTACCCAGTCCCCCACCTCCACTGCTGCCTTGCCGACGACAGACTTTCTTGTCTGTGGCGAAGCAACGGATTGGCAGCGCCCCAGTCGGGATCAGCAACAAAAACAACTGGCGAGTGATGAACGCTACGCCCCACTCGTACAAGATAAAGATTTTCAGCAATTTGCCGATCAGTTCTGGCAGCACGATGTTCTCAGCTTTACCACCTATGGTCTGAGTGCTCGCATGGAGCCGATTAATTTATCAGGTCTGCAGTCTGTTGCAGATAATATTTGGACAAATTGCTATAGCCATGAAGAGGGTAATGACATCAATGCAGGCAACCTGGCTGAAGCCTGGCTAATGCATCACCAGGTCGTTGATCTACAGTGGCAAGATGATCGCTATGTGATGGTGGTAGAACCCAGTAATCAAGGCATGCAAGTTGTTCAGTTTGCGCGCCACGATTCAGAAGTGCTGTTACCTCTGACGGTGGTCACTCCTGACGGCAATGTGGTAGCTCACTATGCTGCTGACTGGTAACTTCTCAGGCTGACTTGTTGCTCGGACAGTATAGGCACTGAACAGTACAATAGGATTTACCTCAGAGCTGTTTTGGCCTGGGGCTCGTGCAATGCTCACTGAGCTGAAACACCTCCATGACCTCCACCCTATCGTCCCCAGCAAATATCGATGACGCCGTTGAGCAACGTCGTAATTTTGCCATCATCTCCCACCCTGACGCTGGTAAAACCACCTTGACTGAGAAGCTCCTGCTCTATGGAGGTGCCATTCATGAAGCGGGATCGGTTAAAGCTAGGCGAGCTCAACGACATGCTGTTTCTGACTGGATGGAACTAGAGCAACAGCGGGGCATCTCGATTACCTCGACGGTGCTGCAGTTTAATTACAGTGGCTATCGCATTAACTTGCTAGACACCCCGGGGCACCAAGACTTTAGTGAAGACACTTACCGTACCCTGGCCGCCGCAGACAATGCTGTCATGTTGGAAGATGCGGCGAAAGGTCTGGAGCCGCAAACGCGCAAACTATTTGAGGTTTGTAAAATGCGCGGACTGCCAATTTTTACATTCTTCAACAAATTAGACCGCCCTGGGCAAGAGCCTCTAGCCCTGTTAGATGAAATTGAAAAAGAACTAGAGTTATTTACCTATGCCGTTAACTGGCCCATTGGCATGGGAGATCAGTTTAAGGGCGTTTTTGATCGACGCAAAAAAGAAGTCCACCTGTTTGAGCGTTCGGCCCATGGCAGTAAAGCCGCAACGGAAACGGTGTTGGCATGGGGCGATCCCCGTATTGAGGAAATGATTGATGACGATGAGGTGTATGTTCAGTTTCTAGAAGAGCTAGAAATGCTGGATGAGCTTGGCCCAGAGCTGGATTTAGAACTGGTTCACTGTGGGGAAATGACCCCCGTATTCTTTGGCAGTGCCATGACCAACTTTGGTGTGGAGCTTTTTTTAGAGTCATTTTTGGACTTTGCACTTCAGCCTGGCCCTCGGGAAAGCACGGTTGGTATGGTGCCTCCCACCCGAGAAGAGTTTTCTGGGTTTGTGTTTAAGCTACAGGCAAATATGGATCCAAAGCATCGGGACCGGGTGGCGTTTGTTCGCGTCTGTTCTGGGCGTTTTGAAAAAGACATGGTGGTCAACCATGCCCGGTCTGGTAAAAACGTGCGGCTATCACATCCACAAAAGTTGTTTGGTCAAGGGCGTGAATCCTTAGATGCGGCCTATCCAGGTGATGTGATTGGTCTGAATAATCCAGGGGTATTTGCCATTGGTGACACCATTTATCAGGGCAAAAAACTGGAGTATGAAGGGATTCCATTTTTCTCTCCTGAGTTGTTTGCATATCTAAAAAACCCAAATCCGTCTAAGTTTAAGCAGTTTCGTAAAGGTGTAAAAGAGCTGCGGGAAGAAGGGGCTGTTCAAATTATGTATTCAGCGGATGAATCTAAGCGGGATCCTATTTTGGCGGCTGTTGGGCAACTGCAATTTGAGGTGGTGCAGTTTCGTTTGAGAAATGAATATAACGTGGATACCATGCTGGACATGTTGCCCTACAGTGTGGCTCGCTGGGTGACAGGTGGATGGGATGCGCTACAAGATGCCGGTCGGTTGTTTAATACGGTTACCGTGAAGGATAGCTATGGGCGTCCGGTGTTGCTATTCCGCAATGAGTGGAATTGTCAGCAGGTGGAAGGGGAACATCCGAAGTTGGCGTTGAGTAAGACGGCTCCGGTGGTTGCAGGAAAAGAGCCGGATGAGATATAGGGACGACAGGGGCCTGGTTTGGCTTTGTTTATGTGGTGAGATTTGTTGCTGAGGGGTTACCCCTCAACCCAAACTTCTCCCCTAGGAGAGGGGCTTATCATTTGAAGACGGAATATCATGGGCGCATGGGATAGGGCAATGCAGATCTATTTAGATTACAGCGCTACTACGCCGCCAAGGACTGAGGTAATTGAGGCGATGGCATCGGCCATGAAATATGGTTGGGGGAATCCATCGAGTTTACATAGCTGGGGGAGTCAGGCGGCGACGGTGATGGAAACGGCGCGGATACAGGTGGCCGAGTTGATTGGTGCGCCTGCGGATGGGATTGTTTTTACGGCCAGTGGCACTGAGGCAAATAATCTGGCGATTATGGGAGTGGCGCAACAGTATCGGCAGCCGCGCCATATGATTATTTCGGCGGTGGAGCATTCTGCGATCGCAAAACCTGCTGCCCTCTTAGAACAACAAGGCTGGTCAATTACTCGATTACCCGTTGACCACCATGGCCAGGTAAACCCAGCCGATTTGGTGGCAGCACTCTGCCAAGATACCGTGCTAGTCTCCGTGATTTACGGCCAGAGTGAGGTGGGTACAGTCCAGCCCATTTCTGAGTTAGCTGCTGTTATTGAGACCAGCAATTATTTAGCAAAACCTCTATTTCACTCCGACGCCGTGCAGGCAGCTGGGCGGCTGCCTATCGATGTGCAGACATTGGGAGTAGATTTACTGTCTATTTCTGGCCATAAGCTTTATGGCCCCCAGGGCTCAGGGGCGCTGTATGTGAAACCAGGCACTGAGTTAAGGGCATTAATCAATGGTGGCGGGCAAGAAAGTAATCTGCGATCTGGGACTCAGGCAGTACCCACCATTGCTGGATTTGGCATGGCAGCAGAACTTGCAACCCAAGAACTCTCACAAGAACAACAACGATTATTGGGATTGCGCGATCGCTTAATTGAGCAGTTGAAAAGCCATCCTGAGTTAACGCTTACGGGGCACCCGCAGCAGCGACTGCCTCACCATGTGAGTTTTTACTTACCTAATGCTGATGGAGAGAGGGTTACGGGTAAAACCCTGGTGCGCCAGTTGAATTTGGCGGGAATTGGGATCAGTGCAGGGTCGGCTTGCCATAGTGGGACGTTAACGCCTAGCCCAATTCTTAAAGCCATGGGGTTTAGTGATGCAGCGGCGAAAACGGGCATTCGGTTAACGCTGGGACATCAGACAACTGAGGCTGATGTGGATTGGGCTGCAATGGTGCTCAGACAAATTATTGATCGAATGGTGGCAAGCCAGCCTGTGATGGCTAGTATCTAATAATTCAAGTGTGTAGTAATAGGTCATTGCCTCAAGGGTGATGTATCCGGCATCTGCTGGCTCGGTCCCACGCCTATCAAGAGGTAATAGAAGCTTACAGACAGAGAACAACACACTCGGCCCCCAACCTTGGCTCGGCTAAATGAGATCGGCGCTCTCAGCGGATGATGGATTTAGTCCGAACATCAAGGGCATTGAGGCGAGCGGCTTGGATATTATCGACAGCCTTGGAACGAGCATCTAGTGCCTCTAAACGAGTGGATTGAATATCTTCAACGGCTTTAGTTTGATTATTAAGGTGCTCAAGACGTAGCTTGTGAACGCTGTTTTTAGTACGAGCATCTAGTGCCTCTAGGCGAGCGCCTTGGATATCTTCGATGGCCTTAGTTTGGTTATTCAGATACTCAACTTGAATTTTATGCTCAACAGTTGTTTTGGTGCGCGCGTCTAACGCTTCGAGTCGAGTCGCTTGAATGTTGAAATTAGTGGATTCGACAGCGGAAGCAACGGGGGCAATAGCGGTGGAAGCAACGAGAAGAGTTAACGCAGAAAGAAGTGTACGTTTCATGATTCAAGCTCCTGGGGGCATCAGTGATGGACTTCATTGATAACAAGAATGCCGGGGGTACCTGAACGCTATCTGACCGTTAACTGAAGCTTGCTTAAGGGGTTTCTGAATTTGACTGAGGAATTTATGTGATGGGGATCACCGGGCTTTAAGGCTAATAAAATAGCCTCTGACAAGACTGTCAGAGGCTGTGGGAAACACGATTTAACATTGACCCTGGCACTCGTTGCGATGGTGAAACGTAGAGGCCTGATAAATGTTTGGTAGATGAGAACATTGTTTGTTCTGAGTAGGGAAACAAACTATCTCGAATCAATTCCGATGGAATTTTTGTGATCTTTGTCAGCTTTAGGTGTGTTTTCGCTCACTCACCCATTCGCTTACGCTTCCAAGCGTAGATAGAAACAGTAGATCAACGCAAAAAAGGTCGATAATCAAAGTTATTGATTTCTGAGAATGAATAAACAACCTAACCATGTCTGACCTGCCAAAGAGTCTTGAGGAAACAATCGATCAAGCCATTGCCTCTACTAAGGCCGCTATTGAAGATGGCGTTACCCGTCTGCAGGTCGAAATGGTCATTCCAGAACTTAAACAGCAGCCTATTGCTGAACGCTTTCTCAGCCTGTTTCAAGAGCTAGGCCTACAGTTTAAGGTGCTTTTCCCTGATGCTGGTGCTGCAGCCTTAGCCAAACGCGATTGGGATAATCCAGACTTCACCATTCGTGGCATCAACGAAATCCAGGCCACCGTGGACCCCGACGATGAAGCGATTTTGGTGATTAATCCTTCTGCTGTTGAAGTTGAGGACGTTGAAAAACTCTGTAACGCAGCTCAAGATCGCCCTGTTATCATTCTCAACCCTACCCTAGAGGACGTCAGTATTGTCGGTATTGGCTATGCTGCCCGTCAGCTACGGGAACGATTTTTGAGCACTCTGACCTCCTGCTATTACTATCGCCCCATGGAGGATGCGGCTGTTTTACGGCGTCATCCTGGTGGGTGGCAGGTGTGGCAGGATATGGGCGAGCAATATGAGCTGCAGGCTGAACTATCTGAACGCCCTTCCAGTGAGGCTCTGGAAAAAATCCTCTACGGTAGTGAAGAGTCGGAAACTGGCACGGCTCCTAAACCAAAGAAAAGCCTTTTAGGCGAAGTCCAGAAATTCTTGCGGGCATTGAGTCAATAATTATGCGTGAATAATGCCTTCTGCAGGGCTGTGTCTTTTGCTGATTACGGTATCCCCGAAACAAGCACCATTGTCATGCCAGTCAATCCCCCGTTAGAGTAAATGTAGGCATCCATTTCAGTGAATTCACGAATAGATAACCCAAGATGGCTATAGGACTAATTATTCTCTATTGGGTTCTGCTCATTGTTATGGCAGCTGGCATTCTCGGTGCATTTATCCCTGCGTTTCCTGGCATTGGGCTGATTGTGGCAGCCATTGCCATTTGGGGTGCCGTGGCAGGCTTTAGCAAGACGGTCATTATCGCCCTTGGTATTGCCATTGCTATTTTTGTCATAACTACCGCCATCGACTATTTGGCAGGTTATGTGGGGGCTAGCAAGGTAGGTGCTAGTAAGTGGGGCCAAATCGGTGCCGTCGTTGGTATGATTCTCGGTCTGTTAGGATTTTTGCCCGCCCTACCTATCGGTGGGCCTATTTTTGGTCTCCTATTCGGCTCCATGGTCGGAGCATTTGTGGGGGAAATGTTGCATCGTCGGGATTTAGCCTTGCCCGCACGGTGCCAATTGGGTGTCAAGGTAAGTCTGGCGATCGTTGTAAGTTCCCTGATTGGAAACGTTATTGCCGGAGTACTGTCTATCATTGCAACCGTAGTATTTCTGGTGGCAACATGGCCAGACGTGATGTTACCAGTCTTGTAGATAATTCTTGCATGCCAAAATATGGCCCACCCAGAACATCTAGAAATATTGCAAGCCGGGGCCAGAGTTTGGAATCGCTGGCGTCAACAAAATACTCAAATTCGTCCAAATTTGAGAGCTGCAGATTTACAAGGTTCAGATTTAGCTGGATTTAATCTGAAACTGGCTTATTGCAGTGGAGCCAATCTCAGTCGAGCTTATTTATTTGAAGCCAACTTGAGTGAAACTAATTTTCAAGGTGCCAATCTCAGCCACTGTTGCCTGATTGGTTCAGATATGGTTCAGGCTTATTTTGCCGATGCCAATTTGCACCATGCCTATTTATCTCAGGCAAATCTAACAGAGGCCTATTTTGGCCATGCCAATTTAGAGAAGGCCAATTTGACCAATAGCGTTCTCAATCGTGCTTATTTTGGCCAAGCCGATGTCAAGGAAACAGACTTTAGCAGTACTAAGAATTTGGATCCTATGCAGCTTAGGCTAGCCCGTAATTTTGAGCTGGCTATCTTAGTCAAAGATGATGCTGAAACGACTGAACAGCCTTTATCGGTTTAGAACGGCGAGCAACTCATTTAAACGGTAACTGATGATGGATAGCGTATGCCTGCATTTTTTAATCGTTGCAGGGCTTCTTGCAGTCTGTCATTTTCGGCAATTAAACTAACACGGACAAATCCTTCGCCGCCTTCTCCAAAGGCACTGCCAGGGGTTACCACCACGCCTGTTTTCTGCAAAACATCTAACGCAAAGTCTGCCGCGGTCATGTCTGGTGGGCAAGGCATCCATAAATACATGGTGGCCTTTGTTTTAGGCACTGTCCAACCGAGCTCAGCTAAACCGTCAATTAGATAATCGCGGCGTGTACTATAGCGATCGCACACTTCCACAAGATAGGAATCCGGTAAATTTAAGGCTGTTTCCGCCGCCGTTTGGATAGCGGAAAAAATGCCATAGTCAAGGTTAGTTTTCAGGGTGCGAAGACCTTGAATAATATGGCGGTTACCCACCACAAATCCTACCCGCCAGCCAGCCATGTTGTAGGTCTTAGAGAGAGTGTGAAACTCAACGCTAAATTCTTTGGCACCGGGAATTTCGAGAACGCTGGTGGGCTGATAACCATCAAAGGCTAGCTCGGCATAGCACAGGTCATGGACCAGCATGATCTCATAGTGCTTAGCAAAGGCCACAATTTCTTCAAAAAAGGCGCGGGGAGCCGTTGCCCCTGTGGGGTTATTGGGGTAGTTGAAGTACAGTACTTTGGCCCGACGGGCAATATCTTCTGGAATGGTGGAGATATCGATGAGCCAGTCGTTATCTGGCGTGAGCATTAGGGGATGGATCTGGGCATTGGCGATCGCAGGTCCCCGAAAATGGGCCGGATAGGACGGTGTGGGTACTAGTACCGTATCCCCTGGGTCCAAATAAGCCAGGGCTAAATGGGTTAACCCTTCTTTTGAACCTAGCAAGGGTAAGGCTTCACCTTCGGGGTCCAGGCTGACACCGTAGCGACGTTGATACCAGGCCGTTATCGCCTTACGGAAACTAGCAGTTCCTTCAAAGGGAGGATAGCCATGGTGATTGGGATCGGCTAATGCTTTTTGAGCCGCCTCCACCACGGGGGCCGGTGTAGGCCCACCAGGATTACCCATGCCTAAATCAATTAAGTCCAGTCCCTGGGCGCGCGCATTTGCTTTGAGTTCATCCAACCGAGCAAATGCATAGGGAGGCAATTGCTCTAGTCGCTGTGCTTTTTTCATCCAAGCTGGGGCCATGGCCTACCTCCTCATGACTGGCGTGACGGTGATTTGGTCGTTTTGGGCAATTGGGTCGCGGACGCTTTGCCACGACGACATGGGGCTGTAGTTGACACCATTGCTGCCATTAGCTGTTGGGGACTCACCTCAAACGGCAAATGATGAATATCTGACGTTGGCTGACAGGCAAATTCGGCTGCCTGGCGTAACTCCATCAAAGACATGTCTCCTAAACCTAGATCGCCCAGGGTCATCGGCAATCCAATTTGGGTATAAAACCGCAGCAACTGTTGACGAGCAGCAACGGCCAGGGCATTACCCGTTTCCATTTCCTCTAAACGCAGTTGCACTAAGATACCATAGGCCACTTTTTCACCATGGAGCATGCTGTGACTGGTTGGGATCTGGGTCAGTCCATTATGAACGGCATGGGCTGCCACGGTTCTACACTGAGCACCGCCCATACCACCAATGACACCCGCCATCAGTACGGTCGCATCCACTACCTCCCGCCAATCTTCGCCACCCAACTTTTCGAGGGCTGTGGCTGATTTTTGAAAGAGGATATCTCGCAGTACCCGAGCCTGCTGAACTGCACCAATAATTAAGGTTTGGGACGAATGACCACTGCTGACAGAGGCTTCATACCATTTTGCGATCGCATCTCCGATGCCGGCGACCAACGTACGCTTGGGAGCCGTCGCCACTAGCTCATAATCCAGCAATAATAAGTTTGGACAAATTGGCAGCCCGACATCATAGCGAAACGCCCCCTGCTCAGAATACACATTAGACAACGCCGTCCAGGCAGCACAGGTGGCGGCTGATGTAGGGATCGTCACCACTGGCAGTTGTGTTTGATAGGCCAAAAGCTTAGCTGTATCGAGGGCTTTACCCCCACCGACACCAATTATCAGGTCAGCTGCATGATCATTTACAGCTTGACGTAGCTGGACCAGCGTTGGTTCACAACAGTCAGTCCGGTAAGATGCCCGGCAAACAGTCAGCTCGCTGAGCATATCTGCTAAAAACGGGGCAGCTGTTTGTAATGTGTGCACTCCACCTACCACCAAAGGGCGTTGCCCCAACCGGGCAAGCAGTGAGCCACTCTCAGCTAAAATGCCTGAACCGCGGACCACCTGAGCTGGTGCCACCATGAGCGTAGATAAGATAGACATAATTATGTTTAGCCAATCTATAAAAGTCTTAGAAAACCTAGAGAACTGGGAAAGCCCTTTGAAACGAACAGTCGCATCCCAGGGATTAAACAAGATATTCCAGAACAGCCGCAATCCTATTGCAACATAGGCTAACTGTTCTGGAGTGCCGCTCGTGCTTTTGCCAAGTCAGAACGCGAAAGAGCCACACGATAGCCTGAGTCTGACTCAGTATCGGGCTGAACTGTACCCAGATATAAAAGATCTGAAATACCAGGATCGCGATGAACAATGGTGCGAGCCCGAATCATTGCAGATCGACCACCACTTAACTGACTGGGATTAAACGAATTGATTGCTGCCTGTTGCAGGGTCGCTTCTAGCTGAACATCAGTGATATCAGCAGGAACAGCAATAACAAGCTGGGCCGCACCCGAGTCAAATACCGTAGTGTAGGGGATCGAACCCTCGATTGTCGTTGTCATTAACGGTTGAAAACTCAGACCAAATAGCCCTGCTGTTAAAACACCACAGAAACCTGTGGCCCCCACCAACCGAAATCGAATACCCAATTTGGGAATAAATGCCAGTGCTGCCAAAGCCGCCAGGGCTAATGTGGTGAGGCCCATCCACTTGGTTGCCTCTAGAAAAAAATCAGGAGTTGGCATAGCAAACTAGCACTTTCAATATGTAATCAGCATAACGTTATTAATCGTATCAGTGGACACCTGTAATCGATGAAAACCTTTTGATTAAAAGGTTATTTACTGCCATTCAACGTCTACTGCAAAAATCGTTAGGTCAGTCAAGGGTCAGGGCTCACTAAAGACTGTCGGCAACACTAATCAGGATGCAATGCTGAACCGATTTCAAGTGGGTCATCTCGGTCTGCTTGCGCTAACTCTCGGCGGACTGGGTTTAATTTCCTTTAGTTGGAATACTTGGACACGTTTTGGAACTTCTGAACCGCTGCCCCAGGATCCCTATATTCAAGTTTTCTTTAACCAAACGGAAACTAGTGTCTATACCGATCCTTATCGTGACATCCGGCGGACTGGAGACGATCTAGAACAGGTATTGATAGATGCCATTAACCAGGCAACCTCGTCCATTGATGTTGCTGTACAAGAGCTGAATTTACCTGATATAGCCGCCGCCTTAATAGATAAAGCCCAGGCTGGGATTGAGGTGAGGCTCATTCTAGAGAATCAATATAGTGAGCCATGGAGTCAACATAATCTCAATTGGATTCGCCAACAGGACGATTACAGTCGAGGAAAATACGAAAATTTGTTTGCATTTGGTGACATGAATGGAGATGGTCGTATTTCTCAGGATGAAGCGATCCAACGCGATGCCATCTTAATGCTGCGTCAGGCTGACATTCCCATTGTGGACGACACTGACGACGGGACTAAAGGTAGCGGTCTGATGCACCACAAATTTATGGTTGTGGACAATCGTCATATCGTTATGGGTTCTGCCAACTTCACCCTTTCTGGTATTCATGGGGACTGGCTCATTCCTGAGAGTCGAGGTAATACGAATGCCCTACTGCAAATTACCAGTCCAGAGTTAGCCACAGCCTATACCGATGAATTTAATTATATGTGGGGCGACGGCCCTGGTGGACAACCTGACAGTCTCTTTGGATCACCAAAACCGGCACGTCCACTGCAAACAATAGATCTTCCCAATAGTCAAATTTCAGTACACTTTTCCCCTCACCGTGCAGATACCCCACGAGAGCACACGACGAATGGTGTTATTGAAAATACCCTAAGCCAGGTAACACGATCCGTAGATGTGGCATTATTCGTGTTTACAGATCAGGGCATTGCTAATGCGCTAGTGACCAATCCCCAACTTCAGCTACGCACCTTGATTGATCGTAGTTTTATTTATCGATATCACAGTGAAGCTTTGGATATGTTGGGATTTGCCCTACCTGATCATCGCTGCAAATATGAAAAAGAGAATCGACCTTGGGATAGCGCTATCCAAACTGTGGGTTATCCAGTGTTGGCGGATGGTGATAAATTACATCACAAATTTGCGCTATTGGATGACCAAACCGTGATTATTGGTTCCCACAACTGGAGTAAAGCGGCTAACCATAAAAATGATGAGAACCTTTTGATTATTAAAAATGACGTTGTTGCGCAACACTTCAAACAAGAATTTGAGCGACTTTATCAACAAGCAGAGTTAGGCCGTACGGAATACCTTATTCAACAGATGAGAAAGAGTCAGGAGAAATGTGGAGGATAAAGAATCGAATTATTTTTTGGCTTTTAGCTTCGACTGGATTCGCTTATAGAGCAAGTAAATCTGTCGCATGCGAGTGAGGCTAGGAATATCTGATGGATGCTGTTGTCGATAGTCAAAAAACTGATTGAGTTCTATCAGCATGTTTTCCAGCCGAGGGATTAGTTGTTCGGTACGATAGGGCGCAAAGAAGCTCTCGGGTAGATTATTGGGTTGCCAATTTTCTAAGATCATTTCAATTCGCTTAATGTCGTAACCCGTGGCATAGCCAGCAATCTTATGGCAATTGACTCCAGGCTCAAGATAGTCAGCCAGGGCGTGATTAACACTGGTAAATAACTGACAGCCACAGGCTAGGGCTTCCATCGGTGGTAGTCCAAAGCCTTCAGTCAAGCGATACTGAGCCCAATACTCTGCAGAATCATAGAGATAAATTTTGGCTCGATTAAATAAGGCCATAAGATCATCTACAAATGAGTCAATAACAACCACGTTAAATCTCTTTTTTAATTCGGGTACCAGTTGTTTGAGGACATAGTCAGAAGACTTTCGCGCTTGCACCAGAATATCGATGTCGCGTTCGACCTGGCGATTGACGACGTCTGCAGGAAGCTGATTGGGGAGCCAGTAGATCAGGGAGTTTTGCGATCGCGCCCCCCAATACCCCATCGTATTACGACTAACCGCAAGAATCGGTACCTGAGGAGGAACCGAAAAACCATATCCTGTGCTGTGGGCATGATAGATCACATTGCAATGGGAAAGTTTTTTAAGTTGTTTAGGAACATCAAATCCCCAGCTAACAACAAAAATACAACGACTCACATCGGTTTCCCTCAAAAGATCGTCAATAAATAGATGATCCTCTTCTCTCTGACGATAGGTGACGACGTCAGCCTGACAAATCTGTTTAACTAACCCCAGAGTATTCAGTTCTGCAAAGAGACCACCGCAATAAAACGAGCGAATTGTTCCTGGCAGCAGAAAATAAAGCGTTCTCATTGCAAACAGAATGTAGACCGCTCAGTATTCTACAGGATGGCAGCCGCTATTAATTTTGTGAATAGAACCCATCTATCCCATGCTTTGTTGATTCTAAATTTCGTCCATAGATTAGGTGGTATGAAACACCTACTCCATGAGGCGGTTCCAATGAATACCTATTCTTCCAACTTTAAAAAACTCGACGTACAACGCCGTCAACTAGAGCAACTGTGGCAGCCTACCCCAGCCAAAAAACTCAGACAAGCTTCTGGTTATTGGTTACGAGTAGCCGGTAAATGGCTGCTGCAAACATTAACCGCAGGAGATCAACCACGAATTTGGGAAAAAGAAACCAAACAAGGTAGTCAATGGTGTCTGTACGACCCTATCGATGCAACCCAGCATCAATTTGACTCTGAAGAAGCCATGCGTGCGTGGTTAGAACAGCGTTACTACCGCTAATGTTCAGCGTTGTAATCTGTATAAGAGCTTGCAAAATCACGCCAAATATTCTGAAAACTTCTGGCAAGTTGCAAAATTACATTGATTTTTGCAAACGTTGCACACCGTCTCCAGTCGCTAGCGATATCAATAAAATAGATGTAGGTAGCTTAAAGGGACACTGTGACCATGAATATTAAACTAGCTGTCAGTAGTGCAATCTTAGGCACACTTACTCTAGCAATGGCTGGTTATGCTCAAAGCGACACCAGTTCCGGTAGTCATCATCTATCAGATATACAAGCACAGACCTGCCCCACGTTCGCCGGTGATAATGCGATTGATGCCCCCCCCAATGAGCGTTTAGCCGTTCCTACTCGCTCTAACGAAGTCGTAGATCTCACTACGGTGTGTTACAGCGGACCATCCGAAATAACTGATCCCAATTCTGTTGGCACAGACGTCAGCGATAGTTCAAATCAAACTCCGCAGGCGGCTACTCAGTTTGATCGGTTGCCTCAGGACCGAGTTGAGCTTGGCGATCGCATATTTAGGACATCCAATAACGAAGGCTCCATTTGACTACGCTATAGTAGTTGAGACTTTTATGGAAAAGTGCCATGTTCGGTTTAGGTTGGCCAGAGGTGGGCATTATCGCCATTGTCGCCGTTTTAATTTTCGGACCCAAAAGAATCCCTGAAATAGGAAGTGCCCTTGGCAGAACCTTACGGGGCTTTAAAGATGAAATGGATGCTGAAACGGCTGATTTTGAAGATGCTGACTATGTAGAGGATCCGGAACAAACATAATTTGTTGGAGTCTGTAGATGTAAGTAGGTACATGGTTGGAGTTACCTACTACTAGCAAGCGTCTAGTGAGCATATAGTAGGCATTTCAGGGAGATGATTTCCATCTCCCTGTTTTTTTATTAAATCCCCAAACGCTGATAGACCTTATCTAGATTTCTGAGCTGATAATCTGGATTAAATGCTTCTTTAATTTCATCTGGTGATAGATTTTCTTTCACCTGGGGATCTTGGCAGATCAACCCATAGAAATCTCCACCCTCAATATTCCAGGCAGCGTGGGCACACCGTTGCACAATGCGATAAGCATCTTCACGGGAAATGCCTTTTTCAACAAGAGACAGCAACACCCGTTGGCTAAAGACGACACCGCCGTACATGTTCATGTTACGTTTCATATTTTCGGGGTAAACCTGCAGGTTTTGCACTAGCTTGGTAGTCTCCACCAGCATAAAGTGCATCAAAATACAGCTGTCAGGAAAGATCACCCGCTCTACGGAACTATGGGAAATATCCCGCTCATGCCATAGGGCCACATTTTCTAACGCAGCCAGGGCATTGGTTCGAATGATACGGGCCAACCCAGTTAAACGCTCCGACTTAATCGGATTGCGCTTGTGGGGCATGGCCGAAGAGCCCTTCTGGCCCTTAGCAAAAAATTCTTCCACCTCCAGCACGTCTGTGCGCTGTAGATTGCGGATTTCAACAGCAAATCGCTCAATCGATGCTGCCAGCCCCGCCAATGTGGTCATAAACTCTGCATGGATATCTCTAGAAATAACCTGAGTCGAAGCCGTATCTGGTTTCAGCCCTAGCTTTTGACAAGTCAACGCTTCAATTTCTGGATCAATATTCGCATAGGTGCCCACCGCTCCAGAAATCTGACCAACAGAGATTTCGTCTTGAATACGACACAGACGCTCACGATGACGCAACATCTCTGCCAACCATCCTGCCAACTTAAAGCCAAAGGTCATCGGTTCGGCATGGATGCCGTGGGAGCGACCGATCATTACAGTATTACGATGGTCCTGAGCTTTATTACGAATAACCTGAATTAATTTTTCCACATGGGACAAAATTACCTTGTGGCTAGCAACAATCTGTAGAGATAGAGCCGTATCCAGTACGTCAGAGCTAGTCATGCCCAGGTGGATATAGCGGCCTGCATCACCAACGTACTCATTGACATTGGTCAAAAATGCAATCACATCGTGGCGAACTTCAGCCTCAATTTCTAAAATGCGTGCCACATCAAAATTGGCCTTGGCTTTGATGTCATCCACCGCTGCTTGAGGAATCCGGCCCAGTTCGGCTTGGGCTTCACAGACGGCGATCTCAACCTGTAGCCAGGTGTTGAATTTATACTCGTCGGTCCAAAGTTCGCCCATCTCGGGCAGGGTGTAACGTTCAATCAAAACTAGTGTCGCAGACTACAACCGATCCATTGTAAGGGGGGAGTAGCCGGTTACTAAGTCGAAATTAATAATAGTGAGGAATTGATTACACGCTTGTTATACATGTGAATTAGCTGCAATCAAGGTGTACTGACATCAGTAGGATGATGTACCCGGAATCAAAGAAAGCTGGAATGTATCCTACCTTTCACCCTACATAATTCTATCTATGCCATTCACCAACCTCACCCATTGGCTTGTCCATGGCTTAGACGCAGCCCATGGCAACCTATCCTTTATGGTTTGGAATAGCTTTTTAGCATTCGTGCCATTAGCGCTTAGCTTTTGGTTGTTCCGAGGACGGGGTAGCCATGCTCGACAATTTCCCTGGTGGTTCGGATTAGTTATATTTATTGCCTTTTTGCCCAACGCGCCCTACGTTTTGACCGATATCATTCATCTTGTCAAAGATATTCGGAGTGGTCAGTCTGTATGGGCAATCACCCTGATTTTAGTGCCCCAATATGCTCTATTTATCGGCTTCGGCACGGTTGCTTATACCATTTCCATCGTTAACCTGGGACGCTATCTCAGTCGAGAAGGCAAATCTGGTTGGGTATGCCCCATCGAGCTAACAATCCATGGCCTTACTGCCATTGGCATTTATCTGGGGCGTTTTTTGCGTTTCAACAGTTGGGATTTACTCACCAAACCCGACACTATTGTTAGCGATACCCTATCGCTATTAGTTACAAAACAGCCCCTGGCTGTAATGGTAGGGACATTTTTTATTATTGCCACACTCTACTGGGTGCTTAAGCAAATTACGTTGGCGTTGATTCTCTACTGGCGGACTCGAAATATGCGGGCAGCCCAAAGATATTTGACTTAGGCTGGCGACAGCAGCATTATTTTAGCAACTTCATTTTGGTATAAAGCAATACCCCTGGTAGGTCTGCAAATCTACCAGGGGTATTGCTTTATGGGGTTAATAACAACTTGACGGTTGGAGCACCCCTTTTAATCGACTTCAATCGACTCAAAGGCATTAAGTACAGACCAAGACAGACGGGTAGCTACAGCGGCAAGGGCAATGATTAACCCCATTGTTAGAACCGCGTAGGGCATATGCAACCCAAACAGAACCATGCTGAGAATTAGTAGGGCAAGCAGTGTCATATCCAAAGCTTTGTCCTCAAACTTGCTGACACCCTAATAGTAGATATTTCGTCGAGAGAGTATTAATCTGTGTGAAAAACTTATTAATGGTTCACGTTCATGTAAATTCAGGTGTCTAAATATAGCCCATGGCAACAGGTATAAATTATGTCCGTAATGCTTTAGCAACACGGTCTATGCCTGCTTCTATTTGGTCTTCATTAATGGCGGTGTAGCCAAAGACAAACTCTCCTGTATTATGCGGCACCTCATATTGAATCTGAGCGCTACACATTTCTACACCAACACTGGCAGCCCTGGCGACTATGTCATCATCACTCAAATTAAGGGGCAGCTTAGCCATCACATGGAGTCCTGCACTATCTCCTAAAATCTTTACATCTTGACCAAAGTGCTGATATAGAGCCTGTACTAGAGTCTTACGACGGCGTTCATAACACAGTCGCATTTTGCGAATATGGCGTTCTAAATGACCGGCTTTAATAAACTCTGCTAGCGCATATTGTGTCAGGGTCGGTGGCTGTCGATCAGCTAACCACTTTGCCTTACCAAAGACGTTTACTAAAGCGTCAGGCACGACTAAATACCCCAGGCGAATACTGGGAAACATCACCTTTGAAAAGGTGCCAACATAGAGCACAGACGCATGACTATCTAGCCCTTGCAACGATGGAATTGGTCGCCCCCCGTAGCGATATTCACTGTCATAATCATCTTCGATAATGAGTGCTCCCGTTTGCCATGCCCATTGCAACAAAGCCAGGCGTCTGGGTAAAGACAATAATGCCCCTGTAGGAAACTGATGCGATGGGGTAACGTAAACAAGTCTTGGGGTATCGTCACCTTCTACTAAGGTATCAACGATCAGGCCATTGCGATCTAATGGCATTGGTAACAGGTTTGCCCCATTTGACTTGAAAATATGACGTGCACCTCGATAGCCAGGGTCTTCGATGGCCACGCTGTCGCCAGGGTTTACCAGTAGCTGAGTAATGAGACTTAGGGCCTGTTGGCTACCGCTAGTAATAATCACCTGCTCAGGGGTGCAGCGCACTGCCCGTGAATGCTTTAGATAATCTGCTACAGCCTGTCGTAAAGGCCAGTGACCATAAGACTTTTGAGCATAGTTGAGCCATTGGATGGTTGCTCGGCAGTGCTTTGATAACAGTTTTCGCCACAGTTCTACGGGGAACAAGTCTAGGGCAGGGTGACCATAACGAAAGCTAATGTCATAAGACTTTCTCAAAGGTCTAAGTGATGACTGGTTTACACGCTGACCATAGGCAGACAGAGGGATATTCACCACTGTCTGATGAGATGGCTTGATGGGGCCAGCGACTAACAACACTTCTGGCAACTGCGAACAGATATAGGTGCCTGCGCCTGGTCTGGTTTGTAAGTACCCTTCGCTGATTAATTGGTCGTAGCCCTGGGTCACAGTAGTCCGCGATAGGTTAAAGGATTTTGCCAATGTGCGTGACGGTGGCAGCCGTTGGCCCGACGCTAGTCGACCTGAGAGAATGGCCGAGCGAATTTGACTATATACCTGCTGATGTAAAGGCTCTGGCGAGGCAGAATCGATGATTAATGCTAGTTCCATGGGAGCGATCGCATTAAAAATTGGACTGGTTATTTAATTAAAAATTGGCTCTAGACGATGACCAATTATATAGATAGCTTAGCAGTGTTGTCAGTCGTTGAACTCTTATGAAAACAGAACGGACTCGGGTGAAGCGTGTGCCTAAGCGAGGACACTATGACCTGGAAACAGTGTATTCAATTTTAGATGCAGGGCTTATCTGTCATGTGGGATTTGCAATGGAGGGGCAGCCCTTTGTGATTCCGACAGCCTATGGTCGACTAGATAATCGGTTATTTATTCATGGCTCACCAGCTAGTCGCATGCTGACGTCTTTGCAGCAGGGGATTGATGTTTGTGTAACAGTAACGCTATTGGATGGCTTAGTGTTGGCACGCTCAGCGATGCACCATTCGATGAATTATCGGTCGGTGGTATTGTTTGGCACGGCCGAATTGGTCAGTGAACGCGAGGAGAAAATGCAAGCACTCTATGCGTTTACGGAGCATGTGATGCTGGGGCGGTGGGCTGAGACGCGGGAGCCCAATGAACAGGAATTAACGGGGACCACGGTGCTGGCATTGCCGATTGATGAAGCGTCGGCAAAGATTCGTACTGGACCGCCGATTGATGATGCGGCGGATTATGAGCTGCCCCATTGGGCTGGGGTGATTCCGTTGGCAGTGCAGCCAGGGGAGCCGATTGTGGATCCGAAGCTGGCAGAAGGGATTGCGGTGCCGGAGCATGTGGAGCAGTATTTGGGGAGGCAGCGAGAGGTTGTTGGGGTGGTTTGATTGTTTTGAAAAGTGGCAAAGATTTTTCGGCCCCCCTAACTCCCCCAATGCTGGGGGAGTTTGACAGGGCTTGACAGAAAAGGAGTGAGCAGATTGTTTTTATTGAGGATTGCCCCTCTGCATAAATCCCTCTCCCTGGGGAGCAGGATTTTGAGACGAGTTCATTTTCTTCTGGGGAGAGTAAGGGGCGTTTTAGGTTAGTGGGGGGATGGTTAGGCCTTTTAGTGAGATGTTGGTGGGGAGTATTCCTTTGCTTTGAATCAATACACCGAAGGTGCCGAGGCCCATGGGAGCCATGTCCATCAGTTGATGGAGGGACTGACGGCGTTGGATCAATTGATTAAAGCTATTGGGGCCGGGGGTAATAGATTGGGTGAGATTGGCCAGTCGATCTCCCAGACCAAGGGCCATGAGAAATACGCCTTGTTGAGTGTAGCCAAC
>JAHQVZ010000157.1 GCA_019634055.1 Leptolyngbyaceae cyanobacterium MAG.088 | reverse complement strand
GAAGAGAATCCTGATAAAACCGTGTACTTAGTGCCTAACCAGGAGCTGCCCTACGAGAACGTTATGCAGTTTCTAGGAGACATGCGGGCAGTGGGTGGGGATCGGGTTTCCCTGGCGTTAGAAGATGGTGACGAGGAGGAGTAAGAGCCATGGGTTTACGGTCTCGCCATAACAATCAAGGGGTACCGGAGGTGAATCTGGTGCCGATGATGGATGTATTGATGACGGTACTGACATTTTTTGTCATCATCTCTATGGAACTGAGTGGTGTGCAGATTTTTGGCGTAAGTTTGCCCCAGGCTGTCTCGGGAGTGGATGAGGAAGTTGTTGAGAAGACTGAGCCCTTGGTGGTGGGTCTGCGGGAAGATGGCAGCACAGTTTATAACGATGAGCCAATAACAACGCCGGCATTAGCTCCGATTATTCAAGGGTATTTTGCAGAAAATCCAGATGGGTTTGTGATGTTGAAGGCAGATCGAACGTTGCCCTATGCGGATGTGGCAACGTTGTTGGCAGACCTTCGAAGTATTGGCGGCAAAAGGGTTTCGTTGGCGGTGGAATAAGTCATGTCAGGTCCGAATTCAGTCAAGGCAGTTGAAAAATAGATAATTTCGTAGGGGCAATTCCCTGGGGTTGTCCTTCGCCACGAGAACCTATTGTTCGGCTAAAACAAGTGGCTATCGATAATTTTCAATGTGTGCGATCGCAATTTCCAGGTCCTCAATCCTTTGCTGGAGTTCCCGACTTACCCTCTGATGAGAAGGCGTCAAATCTCTGGATATATAGCCTAATGTATTGATACCACAGACTTCAGTGCCAAGTATGCTGAAATGAGCATCTAGCATCTGAGAAATATAGCTGACAAACTCTCCGCGAGTCAGAGGGGTTTGACCATCAAATCGGCCATCTTCTCGGAGTAGACCCTCTATTAAATAGTTCTCCAAAATCAACTGTAGCGGTTCATAGGCTGGATCGTCTGGGGGCATATCTTGCACATCGGCTACATCATAAATTTGTGGGCGTTGTGCCAGTATTGACGGTTGGTCAAGATCATCATTTTTAGTGATGTCCTTTGTCGTTTGCGCCATGAGTGCGTCTGTGAGGGTACGCAATTTAGTCAGAAGCGATCGCACCGTTGCTAAATCATCCAACGCATTTGTCAGAGCCGCATTCGCTTCAATAACGTCTGAGTGACCTAATGCCATTGCCAAAGGATCCGCTGTAAAAAAAGACGTGCCATCCTCCAAGTACAAGAACCAGCTATTGTAAATGTGTTCAATCTGGCGCATATAGGTAAGATAATCTTCCTGGCGCAAGGGCTCACCTAGCTGAAACGTACCATCGTCCTGTAACAGCTCTAACCCAAATTCCCTCTCAAGTCTGTAGAGAGTGCTATTCCCATTGTAGGGAGGTGATTCCCATTCGGGTGAGTTTTGCTCAGATTGTTTCTGTTGAAGGCCACTCTCAGAAAGCATGGGGTGATTTAACAGAACAACACTATTCTGTGCTGAATGAGACTTACGAGTAGCTCTTTTGTTTTCTATCACCTGATATGCTGCAGCAATTGACCTATCTACATCAGAAAGCAAGGTTTCAGGTAGGTGACTCGTATTTCTAGAAGAGTACGAACCCACCATGCGCTCTAAGATAAAGTCATAACTGTTTTGATGAATTAAGCAGATCTGCGTGAGTTCTTTTTGATAGACATTATTGAATCCCCAAAGTTGTCGATGAAAGTCGACCGTAGAGACTATAAAATCTGACCGAGTTAACGGTTGCTCTACATCGGAAAAACCATTGCCTTCCACCAAAGGCAAATCACCGGTTTCTGGCCACAACCAGTCTGAGCTTTTAGTGTGCTCGACCGCTAAGCTGGGTGACAGCCACCCGCTGACTAAAACACCCGCTAACGTCAGTGGGATAATTTTGAGTGCTTGGCTCAAGGACATGGCTATAGGCCTATAAATAAAACAGTGCATGGCAGTTATTAACTTCGGGTTGGGAATGCAGGATTACGCAAATATCACCGAGTCTCGTGCTGTAAGCTGGCAGAAAAGCCCCCATCTGCTCCCATGGAATCTAGTTTTTTAACCGCTGTATTTTTGCCATTAGCCCTGTTTATCATTATGCTCGGCATGGGCTTAGGCCTTACCTTAAAGGACTTCAAACGCATTTTAGTAGAGCCCAAAGCCGTTATTCTTGGGTTAATTGCTCAGTTAATCCTGCTGCCCTTTATCGGGTTTGTGCTAATTAGTTTTTTCTCTCCCCAACCAGAGATAGCCGTTGGCATCATGATTTTGGCCGCCTGCCCCGGCGGACCTACCTCAAATTTAATTAGCTATCTCGCTAAGGGCAATGTGGCCCTGTCTATTACACTGACAGCCATTAGCAGTTTGATCACTGTGTTTACTATTCCCCTCGTGGTTAACCTCGCCATGAGAACGTTTCTGGGGGCTGCAGCTACGCTGCAGTTACCCTTGATAGAAACCATCGTACAAATTGCGGTGATCACCTTAATTCCAGTGTCTTTAGGGATGGTACTACACTATAAAACACCTAAGTTGGCTGCCCGTGTAGAAACGTGGGTAAAGTGGCTATCGTTATTTTTCCTGGGGTTGATTATTGCTGGGTTGGTGGTAAAAGAACGGGCAAATGTGTTGGACTTCTTTGTGCAAGTTGGTGGGATAACGTTTGCATTAATGGCGATCGCAATGTGCTTGGGCTATGCGATCGCAATCCTATCAGAGTTAGATAAGCCTAGCGCCACGTCTATTACCGTTGAAGTGGGTATACAAAACGGTACATTAGCCATTGCGATCGCCAGTGCTCCTAGCTTTCTGAACAATCCCACCATGGCGATTCCAGCAGCTATTTATGCCCTACTGATGTTTGTTGTTAGCGGCCTTTTTGCCTGGTGGTCACAGCGTAGTCAGCAAGAGCTAGTTAGATAAGCTGCATGGACAGTCAGCAGGTTTTGATAATGGCTTAGCTCCATCCGCAAGTGGATTTATGTATTTCACTCCCAGTATCAGGATAGGGCCCGGAATTCGACTCCGCTCAGGTCTCTATGACTAGCTTTAAAAGCTACAGATTCAATTGATTTCTCTTTCCTTAGCTGCGTAGGTAATCGCTTATGCAGTATGTATACATTGTTGCAATCTGTTTTGTGACAACCTTAAAAAGAAATAGCTGCCTTGCCCCAAACAGGTCAAAGCAGCTATGTGTTCTCTAGAAACTCTTTTATTTGTTACGACGAAGCTTTACTAAAGCACCGAAACCAGCCAAGGCCAAGGCCACTGTAGTTGTCGGCTCAGGGACCGAAGTCGGCTCACCGTCATCTGGGGGATCAATAATCGGCGGATCGATAATGGGTGGATCGATGATAGGAGGCTCATCATCGTCTGGGGGATCAATGATAGGAGGCTCATCGTCATCTGGGGGATCGATGACAGGAGGCTCATCGTCATCTGGGGGATCAATGACAGGAGGCTCATCGTCTTCATCATGCTCAAGGGCAGGCAAAAAACCGAGGACATCAAAGGCCCAAAAGTTGGTGCGAATATCCCCTGTAAAATCGCAAAATGATGATTGAGTAGTGCAGTTTACAAAATCACTGGTGAAATTGCCATTACCAGTCTGACTAAACCCATCTGCCAGGTTTGTAGTATTACTAAAGTTGTCATACTGCGTCAGTGCCACAGTATAGTCACCAGCATCTAACGAGATTTCCAACAAACTGTCGTAAGCCTGGCCAGTAGTGAGATCAGCAGCAACAGTGCCTGATAAATCATCATCACCTAGACCAATCAATATCCCATTGCCATTAAATAAGGACAAAATAGGGTCAAAGCCGCCTGCATTGATGACGGTACCATCTGCTTGAGTACCGCCTGCGTAGGAATAGGTTCTGAGTGTGACCGTTGATGTTGCGCCAACGCTGAAGTTAAACAGATGCACATCATCATCTTGCGCGAATGTGCCACGGAAGGATAAATCGACAGCAAAAGCTGCACTGCCAAGCGTGGCCACCACTGCACCAGTGACCACACCCAATAGGGCTGACAATGGTTTCATAGGACTGTTTTGTTAAGGAATAGTGGAGGCGTTTAAAGCTGTTGTATTGTTGCTCTGCAGGGTAGATTTGCCTGTGAAGTGATAACGCTTGAACTTACTGGAGCAACGGTAGAAATCTGATTATGAACGGCCATGCTACACGATACACGTAACATGCTTGAATGCCCGCTCTAGTTAGTTGAAATAGATTTTAGAAATATTTCTTTGCCTGATAGTGACAATTTATGGCAAGCGAAGAAGTATCAACAACTGTTGAGCTCCAACTTTAATAAGAACTCAATTAATCTCCGCTAGATGTGAAATTCCGCTATGCCAGGTTCATATTGCCGGGAAAAAGCACGGAGGTCTACCCGAACTGAAGTCTGGGAGTCAAACGTACAGATCAGTTATGGGCAGCATGTCATCCGCCATAATGATGATTTATGTACGACTAATTGTCATTTGGTCGTTTCCACTCATCAATATTCCAGGTGTTCAAATCCCATGGAGTTAACTCAATGCCTGTCAGGCGGTTGCTGACGGCATTAATATCAGCGCGATGCACAATGGGCAAGACGGCATAGTCTTCGATTAACAGGTCGTTCATCTGAATAAGTAACTCCGCCCGTTTAGCCGTATCCAGTTCTGTGGTGGACTGCTGCCACAGGGCATCGTACTCAGGATTGCAATAACGACTGTAGTTTTGCCCCGACCAGTTATTGGCCTTCTGACTAATTTCATCGCAGGTGTAGGTTTTTAGATAGGCACCGGGGTCTGGATTGGTATTGCCGGTGGCAAACATCTGTAGATCGGCGTAGAAATGCTCTACGGTATCTTCGCTGGCGGGGTCTCCGGAAAAGTAAACGGCAGGATCAAGGGAGCGTAATTCGGTGCCAACGCCAATGACGGCCAAGTTTTGTTTGATGATTTCCTGGGTCTTTTGCCGCACCGGATTAACGGAGGTGATGAAAAGTACCTGCATTTCGGTACCGTTGCGATCGCGTGTCCCATTGCCATTACTATCAACCCAACCAGCTTGATCCAGCAGTTGATTAGCCTGATCTAAATCGAAGTCATACCTAGTATTCGCTGAGCGATAGCTTTCTGGCGATACCAGAAAGTTCACCGTCCCCTGACCGGCAGGACCATAGAGCTGATCGGCAATGGTGTCACGTTCGATGGCCAGGCTAAAGGCCTGACGCACCTTAGCATCGGTAAAAAACGGATGGGGAAAGTCAACGCTGGAGCGTTCGCCGCTAGCAGCAGTCTGGTTAGGATCGGTAAAGTTAAACAAAATACGCTCAACCAGAGAGCCAAAACTGGTAACAAACTGGCCCTGACCACCAGATTTCAGCTGTTTTAACACTGGAGCTTCCACTTGAATGTTGTAGGCAAAGTCAGCATCCCCCGTTTGCATCACGGCCCGTGCTGCCGAGGCTGCGTCCCCACCCCCCTTGAGTTCCACCCGCTCAAAGCTCACCCCACTTCGATAGTGGGGATTGGGTTCATACACCACCACATCCCCTGGCTTAAAGGTAGTGACCTGGTAGGGGCCAGTGCCAATGGGTTGTAAATTTGCGGGGGCGGTGCGGACATTAGCTCCGTTAAAGTCCTTAAAGGCATGGGCGGGTAAAATCATGCCTGTTGTGCCAGTAAAGACTAAAGACCAGGCCGGATTAGGTTCTTTAAAGGTGATTTTTACCTCAGTTGGGCCGAGCGCTTCGACCGACTCAATGGTTTCATAGGTTCCTGCGGTCGTGCTGCCCACGTCAGGATTGCTCAATAGCTCATAGGTAAAAACGACATCTTCTGCACTAAATGGAGTGCCATCAGACCACAGCACATCGTCCCGTAACGTCCAGGTAACGGAGGTGCCGTCGCTAGCGACCCCACCGTTTTCGACAGAAGGAACTTCTGCCGCTAGAAACGGCTTTAAGTTACCCGCTGAATCAAAGCTGGCCAGGGGTTCTAGCGTGATGCGGCTGGCTTCGGAATCCTTAAAGCCGTTGGATAAATGCGGATTCAGAATGGTTGGTGCCTGCCAGTAAAGCAGCTTCAACGTACTGTTGTCACCGGCAGCAGGTCCTCCAGGGGTATCGGCAGCCGGTCGACAGGCTCCCAGACTAATCAGAGCAGTTATTAAGCAAGAACCAATAAACCAGCGAGCAGAACGTTTCATGGGGGAAGTATTGAGTAAAACTGAAAAAATTCCCTCATCGTCTCGACTTTTTGAGGGAAGTGGCATCATAAGATCATGCGCTAAAGATTTCTATGAAGCAACTCGTCGAATCGTTTTATGCCTGGTATCGCAGTAACTTACGCCATCCTAAATATCGCTGGCTGATTATTTTTGGAACACTGGCATATCTATTGAGCCCCATTGATATTTCCCCCGATGTGTTTCCCATTGTGGGCTGGATTGACGATGGTATTTTAATTACTCTGCTGGTGGCGGAGGTTTCCCAGCTTTTGCAGGGGGCGTTAAGCCGCTCCGGAGAAGACGATGAGCCAACGGAAACAGCAGGGCAGGATAACGACAGCACTGTTGTAGATGTAGACGCTCAGGAAATTACCTAATCCCTGGCAAATCCGAATGGGATGAAAGCCCACTGTCCATTGTCCAACTATCTATAGTCTATAGATAGATATGGCTTAACCCGGTGTCATGGCTCAGTAAGATTATTCATCCGACGGTGTTTCTGATGGATCTGAATCAATGGATTCTTCGGTCACCTGATTGCTGTCTTTGGTATCAGAGTGTTTAGATTTCTCTGCAGGGACATCATCTGGCGTAGCCTCAGTAGGGGCGTCCTCGGATATTGCCTCGGTCTCTTCTTCAATCGGTTCAACTAGTTGCCAATTGGCAATGTCCCAGGTGCTGGCATCCCAGGGCGTAAAGTTATAACCAGTGATGCGATAGCTAACGGCGTTAGACAGCGCCCGATGGACGATGGGTAAAACAGCTACGTCTTTGGCGAGTTTTCGTTCCATCTGTCGAAATAGGTCGTTGCGCTTGTCAGGGTCTTGTTCTTTACGGACAGATTCCCAAAGCTCGTCGTATTCCGGATCGCAATAACGGGAATTGTTAGGTTTTTGCCAGTTATTTTCTAGGGAGGCAATATTGTCACAGGTCCACCACCCCATATATATAGTCGGATCAGGAATATCGTTGCCAATGGCGTACTCTTGCATATCGGCATAGAAATGGTTGATGCTTTTGGTCTGGTCGGGGTCTGCGGAGAAAAAGTCCTCAGTGCGAACGCGTTCGATGAGTACGTTAATGCCAATTTCGGCTAACTGTTCTTGCACCAGACTTTGGGTGGCCTGACGAATAGTGCCAATGGAGGTTTGAAACACCAGGGTTAAGGGTTGGTTGTTGCGATCGCGAATACCATCCCCATCACTATCAACCCAACCCGCTTTTTCTAAAAGCGCCTTGGCAGTGTCGACATCATACTTAAAGTCAATCGGCTCATCTGCGAACGGGTTAGGGGCCACCAGCAATTGAGATGTGGGTATCCCCAAATCGCCATAAAGCTGTTCAACAATAGTCTGGCGATCAATCCCATAGTCAATGGCCTGGCGGACCCTCAAATCTTGCAAAATTGGATGAGGAAATTCAATATTGGCCCGTTCTTTAGCCTCAGTTTCTCGATTTGGATCAGCAAAATTAAGCATGATGCGTTCCACCTGACTGCCAAATGTGAGCACCAGGCCACCGGCTTCACCCGTTTGGACCAAATCTATAAGGGCGGCCGACTCTAACTGAATGTTATGGGCAAAATCAGCAGTCCCTTCTCGAAGAACATCACGGGCAGCTACATAGGCAGGCACATCCCCTAAAATTTCAACTCGCTTAAAGTTTTTTACAGGTTGCCGATAAAGTTCATTAGGCGCAAATAACAGGCGACCATTGGCCTCGGTAAGATAGCGATAGGGTCCCGTACCAACCGGTTGAAAGTTAGCAGGGGCTTCCCGAGCCTTACGATTATTGAAATCCTTAAACAAATGCTCTGGCAAAATCAAACCATTTAGACCGGTAAATGGCGTTTGCCAGCTAGACGTGGGTTGCGTAAAAGTGATTTTGACCGTGTGGTCATCCACGGCTTCCACCAACTTAATGTCTTTGTAGTACTGGGCCGTAACCGCAGCCACAGTATCGTTAGTAATAAATTTATAAGTAAAGACAACATCTTCAGCTGTAAGCGGTTCACCATCTGACCAGCGCAGCGTTTCTTGCAATCGCCAGGTAACAGATAGGCCATCCTCACTGACATCGCCATTTTCTTGGGAAGGAAGTTCAGCCGCCAAAATTGGGGTGAGATCGCCATCAGGCCCATAACTGGCCAGGGGTTCATAAACAATACGAGCAGCTTCAAAGTCTTGAAACCCCGTAGCCAAATGGGGATTGAGGGTAACTGGCGACCGGCTGTAAATTAAGGTGAGCACATCGGGTGCATCGACTACTTCCTCCACTGAGTCGCTGTGGGGAGACTCGTTAATCGTAGTTGGCGGAGACGCTACAGGCTGCTGGCAACCAGCAATGACTACTAACGCAACTAAGCTGGCCATCCTTGATTGCATTGGGAGGCGCTGCAGTAAGGTTTTTGACCAGGAAAAATACATATCCGTTCTAACACTGTGATCTTGTCTGTTTGATAGTAGCCTTTGCAGTCCCTCAATTGGGGGATGCACGTAGCCAGAAAGTTAAAGTGCCAGTGTTCTATATTTTCTCCTGACGACTGTCCATTTCTTAGAAAACATAATTGGTAGATGCACCCTGATGTCCTCCCCGGCGGTTTCCGCTGGGGATTTTTTTTGCGTATTTTTCTATGGGAAATACTAAATCATGTACGTCAGCGGGTATGAGCCAAAGTCCCCCACTGGCATACGCTCAATGAGGGACCTCAAGAAAACTGATTTTTGCCCAGCGAAGGTTACTCAACAGCAGGCGCTTCGGCTTCAACAGCAGGCGCTTCGGCTTCAACAGCAGGCGCTTCGGCTTCAACAGCAGGCGCTTCAGCTTCAACAGCAGGCGCTTCG
>JAHQVZ010000156.1 GCA_019634055.1 Leptolyngbyaceae cyanobacterium MAG.088 | reverse complement strand
GTCAAAGCCTCATAGCCTAACTTTTGGACAAGCAGGTGCCTCACTGGTAACATTGCAATCCTTTAAACAAGGCTGTTGGTAAGCATCCTCTGTATCTAGCGGTGGTGGCACTTGCCCAAAAACCATGTCACAGCTCAGGTCCTTAAAGTCGGGCGTCATGGTTAAAGGAATGCCGAACTTTTCAGTAAAAAACTGTTGTGTAGGTAGTTTACACATATTGACACACATGCCTACACAGCCACTTTGTTCTAAGTAGCGACATTTCTCAATATGTACCGAACTTTTCTGTTGACGGCTCTTTCCTGCGGCTGTTGTTACCTCAGCAAACTCGACACGACAAGGACCCACTAACCATTCAAATAACTGGGTAGCAAACCAGGCGTTGAGTTCACACACTAGCTGCGTAGGAGAGAAAAATGTGCGAATTCCCCACAGTACAGGCGCTGGGACTAATGACTGTAAAACGACGGCAACCAGCTGTTGCTGCTGTTGCGCATTGCGCCCCTGCATAATCTTTTGCGACAGCTCAACAAAACCGTCATACCCAGGCCGACTGCTATGTTCACCGACAGCCTTAGACATTTTATGAGCGAACAGACGAATAAAAAGCTGATCAAAAAAGGAATCGTGGTAGGTCGTTTTTTCCACTGTTGAATTTTGCGTTAGTTTAGCCGTGTGTCTAGTAGTAGCCTAATACTTACTTGTACTGATTTACTGAATCATCTGTCCACTTTCTATGGCAAAGCAGTTTGAGTGATGCCGTCACCGATGGCATTCAATTTTTGCCGGGTGACAAACCCCTGATGGAGCTAGGGTTTAGCGAAGAAACCCAAGGGCAGACTATGGACTTTCGCCCCCATTTGCCACTGCGGCTGTGCTGGTAGTCAAATACTTAACCGCCAGGTAAGTCAGCACCATCACCAGTAATAAGGCTGACATAGCCTGGCGAAATTGGCCGATCTGCCATAGGGCAATCACGCCAAACGCCAATGCATCTATTAACAGCACAGGACTGCGTTCTTTTACCCCCATCGACTGGATGGGCTCTAAACTGCCAGGATATAGCTGAATTTTGGCGGCTGTGTTGAAAAAGACCTGGCTCAGTAGGACAAAACCTGTGCCCAGACCCAGCTGATACCAGGCGAGGTAAAAACCGATTAATTCTAAGGCAATGGTGATTATGGTGACCCGATAAAATGGCCTAACTCGCCCGTCAGTGGGGCAATCATTGGTAACTTGATGAATATTATTCAAGTCCACCAGAGCCATACGCCCCTGCTCAATGCATAGGAATGTGAGCGCCAGGGCTACGCCTAACCCGTCTAAGGGCTGTAGGTGCCAGCCCAGAATGCCCAGGGCCGCGATCGCAAACAAAACCCCCAAACATCCATCTAAAGCAGTTCGCATTGGCCGTGGTGACGGAGTAAATGATCACAAAGCACCAGGGCCATCATGGCTTCTACCATGGGCACGGCCCTGGGCAACACACAGGGGTCATGACGCCCCCGGCCCGACAGGGTGGTTTCATTTCCTTGTTGGTCCACAGTCTTTTGCTCTTTAAGAATCGTGGCGGTGGGCTTAAAAGCCACCCGGATAATAATGTTCTCGCCGTTGGAAATCCCCCCCTGGGTACCGCCAGAGCGATTGGTGCGGGTGCGAATAGTGCCGTCGGCATCTGTGTAAAACTCGTCGTTGTGCTGACTGCCGGTGAGAAAGGTGCCTGCAAAGCCAGACCCTAGCTCAAAGCCCTTACTGGCCGGCAACGACATCATGCCCTTGGCTAGGTCGGCCTCTAGCTTGTCAAATACGGGGGAACCCAAGCCTTTAGGCACTTTGCGCGCCACACATTCGACCACACCGCCAATAGAATCGCCATCTTTGCGCACCTGATCAATGCGGGCAATCATTTCCTCAGCAAAGTCAGGGTTCGGACAGCGGACAATATTGCTTTCTACCTGCTCTAACGTAACGCTGTCAGGGTCAATGGGGGCTTCCATATCCTGGATGCGTTTAACATAGCCGACGATTTCCACACCCGCTACCTGATGGAGAATTTTTTTTGCGATCGCACCCGCCGCTACCCGACCAATGGTTTCCCGCGCTGAAGAACGACCACCCCCCTGATAATTGCGGATGCCATACTTGGCATCATAGGTGGCATCCGCATGGGAAGGACGGTACTTAGTAGCCATTTCCCCATAGTCTTGAGGGCGCTGATCCTTATTGCGCACCAACACCGTAATCGGCGTTCCCAAGGTTTGCCCCTCAAACACGCCAGAAACAATTTCGCAGGTGTCAGTTTCTTTACGCGGCGTCGTAATTTTGCTCTGTCCTGGACGTCGTCTGTCTAAATCCACCTGAATCTCCTCAGCCGAAATCTCTAACTGAGGTGGGCAACCATCAATGACTACACCCACACCTCCACCGTGGGATTCGCCAAAGGTTGTGATGCGAAATAAGTGGCCAAAGGTATTACCCATAGGTTTTGCAGCAGGACAGAATGGTAAAAAATCCTTTCAATCCTACCGTAGGAAGGGCCTTTCACGGAAAAGGGCCTTTCACGGAAAGGGGCCTTTCATGAAAAAGGGGCCTAACGCAAGCGCCAATATTCAACCAGACTCATGTCATGGTCCATCTTCATAACGTTGCGAGGATTGATCGCGTCGCCCTTGAAATAAACCCCATAGTGCAGGTGAGGACCAGAAGAACGCCCCGTATTACCTAAGAAACCGACAACGTCACCGCGCTTAACCTTAGCCCCTGGCTCAACGGCCAACTTAGACATATGGGCATAGAGTGTCTCATAACCATAACCGTGCTTAACGGTGACGGTATTGCCATAGCCACCATAATATTCAGCCCGACCAACCACACCGTCTGCAACAGCAAATATTTCCGTACCGTAGGGACCAATAAAGTCAGTACCTTCATGACTCTCGTAAGCATATCCGCCAAACGGATTACGCCTTACACCAAACTCAGACGAAATATTGAGCGGGCCACCGATGGGAATGCCATCCGGAAAAGCAGCCACCTTGGCTTCTTCAGCGGCAAGGGTTTCTTCTAAAGCTGGCTTAATACTAGCGTCCAACAGACTGCTAAGCTTTGGCAGCTTTTCTCCCGCCTTCTCATAAAGCTCAATACCACTCGCTACAACGCCCACTCCACCCCGTGGAACATTGTCATCTGAAACAGCATCTTGATTACCAAACTCAGGTAACCCAGCTCGTTCTCTCAAATTTTCAATTTCTGAATCCAAATTATTCAGATCAGTCAAAACTTGATGAGCCTGATCCGTTAGCTGACGATTTTCATCTGCCAGCTGAACGTTGCTTTGGAACAAAGAAAAAATAACGGCCCCAAGCCACCCTAAGGGCACCCCAAGCAATACAAACCCAGCAATGATGCCTGCAAGGGGGGTAAACGTGAGCGTGACAGGAGTCTGCCCAGAACGTGTAACTAAAACTGTGTAACTTTTCAGCAGTTGCCGACGCATGTGCATTGATTTAAGCACTTACTCCAAGGGAACCAGCAAAGGAGCTGATACCTCGAAAGGCTTTACCCATCTAATACGTTAAACCAGCCTGATTATACGGGGATCACACCAAGAAAATAAAAATTAATTTGAAGAAACGTACGAATTAGGAAGGAAGTATAAGTAAAACTTAATAATCAGTCATACCAGCATAACTTAATCTGTCCGGACTAACGTCTATTTTTCTTTCTAATAGGTAACACTAGGTAGTCTGACAATTTTTGAAGTAACTTGGCGTTAAGTCCATAGCCATTAGAACGATTGAACATACCTATGTCGAAAAAAGGGGCAGACACACTTACTTGGTTAGATGTCAATAGTTGGCTATTAAATCTATCAGGCCGTTCCATATTGATAGACCCCTGGTTATTGGGTGATCTTGTTTTTAGCAACATGGGTTGGCTAATTCGTGGCATTCGACCTCAGCCTGTGACCATCCCCAACAGACTAGATTTATTACTGCTCTCCCAAGGACTAGCGGATCATGCCCATCCAGAGACGCTAGCCGCATTGGATAAGTCAATTCCTGTAGTCGCGTCAGAGGCGGGTGCCAAGGTAGCTTTAGCCAAAGGATTTACTAAGGTCACATCCCTGGTTCCTGGACAGAGCTATCAGTTAAATGACGATGTCATGATTGAGGCATTACCAGGCGCCCCCATTGGCCCCATTGCTAAAGAAAATGCCTACATTCTTACCGTATTAAGTACGGGGCTACGCCTATATTACGAACCCCATGGTTATCCTGCGCCTGATTTAGATACTCGTCCTCCGGTGGATGTGGCGATTACGCCTCTAGTCAGTCTGACCTTGCCGGCATTAGGCCCTGTCATTCGTGGGGGTGAGGGGGCATTGGAGCTAGCTCAACGGTCAAAACCTCAGTGGTTACTGCCTACTGCCGATGGCGGCGATGTTATCTACGAAGGTCTGTTGGCAAAATTTTTAAAGGCAAGTGGAGGGGTGGATGTGGTGCGATCGCAGCTAGCCAACGCCAACCTATCCACAGAAGTTAAATCCCTAAGGCCAATGGAGACGCTTTCCTTAGATCTACAACCTCAGACAGTGGCTGTCTGAATACCACCAAATCCGGCTAATTCAAAGTCCATGTCCGTCACAATTAAATTCCAAAAGCTTTCCCCTGATGCTGTCATCCCGGCCTATGCTCATCCTGGTGATGCCGGGGCAGACCTGGTTGCGATCGATCATCACAAGTTAGAGCCCATGCAGCACCTGGCAATCCCCACGGGTTTAGCCGTTGAGATCCCCCAGGGCTACGAAATGCAAGTACGCCCCAAAAGTAGTCTGGCCCTTAAACATGGTGTGACCGTTCTCAATACGCCAGGCACCATTGATGCAGGCTATCGCGGTGAGATTAAGGTGCTTTTGATTAACCTGGGACAAACAACATTCAAGATTAGTCCAGGGCAGCGCATTGCCCAAATTGTTATTGCTCCAGTTATCCAGGCAAGATTTGGAGAAACAACAGAACTCAGCGAGTCCCAACGAGGCAGCGGTGGATTTGGCTCAACGGGCAAAACTTATTAGTGGTTTATGTTCACTGAATCATCAGTAAATATCAACAAATTGCATGTAGTAGTTCTTAGGAGTCAGTACAAAACTGGCCACGTAACTTGAACATACATGTCCACACAACAAAATAGTTTTCCCTCCAAACCTAACAGCGGATGTGAGGGATCCATCACGGTGAGTAAATTTAGCCGTGGGTCTGCAGATGCCTGTGATCCTGGACCTGGCTTAAATCTGAATGTTATGGTCCCTCTCCTGCTTGATGGTTACCATCTCTGCATGGGTGCTTTTTAGAAAATAAACATCGCACTTATAAATTTGCACACATGGTTCACAACATTATCTACTGCTACGAGCTTTAGGCAGCTACACCCGTGTAGTCCTGAAAATACATGTTCTCAAAATAATGCCTTAAAAATCATCCAACACATCGGGATCAATGTCCTCGTCTTCAAGCATGTCGGACAGCGATGTGGGATTTGGATCAACCGACCTGGGTGGTGTTATTTTCTCAAACTCACGGGTGGTTGCAGAATGACCATTGGTGGAGTTGCTGTTAATTGTTTGCCCGTTGGACCCATAACCATTATTTGAAGGGGAGGCACCACCCCCCAAGGATTCGCTTAATTTAGGACCGTAGGCCTCTCCGGCAAGAAAATGTCGTCGAATCTGGAAAATTCTAAACTCCAGTTCATCGATAGCATTGCGGGCCAGCACCTGGGCTTCTTCTTTAGACACATCGTCTTCGTAAGCCCAGGGCAAATAATAGGCTTTTAATGCACGAATCACCGACTCGCGCATGTTCACCATTTTGTTGTCGCGCAGGTGATTAACAATGCGGCCTTCAACGGTGTCAGGGTCGGAACTAATGCTAAAGGAGACGCGTTTTCTTGTAGCAGGGACGTTTTTGTTGGGTGAACTCTTAGGTGAACTCTTTTTCTTAACCACGGCTCCTCCCGGCGGCAACTTTTTGGAATTTTAGCGCTAGCCACTTTGCGCCACCATAACAGTCACAAAAACGTAACTGATCGATGTCTTCTTCTAGGTCTAGATTGGCGGCAACTTCGTCCTGCAAATCATCTAACCAGTTAACAGTGCAGAACGTAGATCGCGCTTCAAAGTAGTCTTCTAACTCATCCTGCAACTGAGTGGCTGTGCCCCCACTGATGAGGACTTCATAGTTAGGAACACTTACCGAAGCCAGCCATTCATTGAGGCGATATTTCACCAGCTCCCAGTAGTAAGTCATGGCTTTTTCTCTGCGTTCAGCCAGAGGATACCCTTTTCGAGGACGATTCGGAAAAACAACCTTCGCTGAGTTGTTGATCAATGCATCATAGAGAAATGGATCGTCTGAATTACAGGGCAGATCTTGGGCAACGGCTTTGAGTAACTGCTGATAGCCTAATCGCTCAGTACTGCTAGGTTCTCCCTGGGGCGGACGACCACCGTTAAATAGTAGAAAGCTCAGATCTCTATGGCCAAACATGAGTACCACAAAGGTCTTTTTAGAACGTTCTTTTTGTTGCGATCGCTGCACCTTACGCCACTGCACCAAACCCGCCGCCTCAGGCAACACCTTCACCTGATCAAAGTCTAGAAAAATATCCCGACCGCGATAGGTAAACATTTTATGACCCAAAATTTCAGTTGTAAGGGCCCTATAGTCAGTCAAGTATTCATTAAACGGTAGAGCAATCCCCACATCCAAGGTGAGTCGTTCAAGATCGTGCTGATGGGCAAACTCACCAATCACACCCAACGCCCGAATGTGAGCTAGAGCACTTTTGGGCAGGCTACTAGTGGCCTTATTAGGGCGACCCTGGGCATCAATACCCAACGCATAAGCAGGCGTTTCCGGATCGAGTTGCAGGTAACCGACTGACTCTAACCCAGAGCCTAACTGTTCACCCTGAGCTTCAATAATAGTGAGCTCAGAAGGAGGCATATCCGCCACAAGAGGAGGGCACTGATAGGCATAAAACCGTTCACTATCATTAAGAACGGCCTTTGTGCCAGAGCTACCTAAGTCGATAAAGCATTGATATTTGGCCATGGGGATATGGGCGGAGACTTGCCAGACTAGTACTTTAGTACGCTTATTCTAGTGAATATATTCTAGTTCAATGGAAACCGACAAGATATCTCAACCGATACGTCTGTTGGGACCTTGCCCAAACTCATCAGCATATCGTTAGCATCCAGCAAACCCAAGTGACACACTAACAGGAACCAATCAGATTAAACTCTATATGTAGCGTTTAATCTGATCTCGAAGTACTAAAGGGCACTATCATATCTCTCAAAGTCATTTTTGTGAAGCTTTTTTGGATTATCGGGTAATAGCTCGTTGCAAATAATTTTCCCTGAAACCTTAACCACCCTCAATTACTTAGTCAAACGCGTAAAGTATCCTCTAAAGCTTTATGAGTTTATTTAGATACCCCCCTCTAGCAATAAACACAAGCGAAGGTCAGGTAAGCCTGACCTTCGCTTGTGTGAATAGCCTCAACGATTAAGCGCGCCTACTATAAATCAGCAATCCAAATTTGAGTGCCGAGTTCACCTGACGGTACGTCATCTTGTGAAAGTATATTGTTGGTAGCTGTACCAAGTACCAATTGGTTAGTACTGGTGACCAACACATTGCGAATTCCCCAGGTAAACTGTCCAAGGTCTGGAATATCAACTAGTTCCCAAGTATCTCCATCAGGCGTTGAGTAAAGTTGGCCTGGCCCATCGAAAGGGACACCATTGCCATCATAAAACCCACTATTGAAAGTACCTAAATATAGTTCGTCACCTTCCTCAGGTGTCAGCGGGTCATCATACACAGCCATATTCCAACCATAGGCATTATCGCGATCCCCAAAGCCATTTCGGGTAACAATCTCCCATTCCCCAGTTAATGGATCATCAGTGCGAAAGATACTGAAACCACTGATAAAATTCCAAGTAGAGAGATACAGCTGATCTTGAAATTCAACCGTATCCAATACGCCTCCATTGTTTACATCGAAGAATCTTCTAAACGAAGGCGTAACATCTACGTCAAAGTTTTCACCTGTAAAAAAATAACTGCCAAAGTTATTCCAGGCTCCAACGTAAAGTTCATCCTCAAATTCAATAAATTCTGAAATAGTTTCAATATCTTCAGAAAACTTTTTCTCAAGAGTCCAGTTGGCTCCATCATAAGTCCATATTTCAGCACCACTTGAATCAATAGTACCGACGTATAGAAGGCCATCATGCACAATGCTCGTTCTAATGGATTCGTTTACTGGACTATCCAAAGGGCCGCCAGTAATCTCAGTCCAGGTTTCGCCATTATCGGAACTGACAAAACCAGAGGGTTCTGTTTCAATATCGCCAGTCGTAAATGCGTAGAGTTGATCCTGGTAAACGACCAATTCTCGAATGCCTTGCACTTCGGTTCCAAAATCGAAAACCTTAGTCCAATTTGTCTCATCGAGACTTGTTCTCCATATTTCTCCACCATTTTCTACATTGAGCGTTCCAACAAAGAGGAAACCATCCTCTTCTATCACTGACCAGGCATAGCGATTGTCAGGGTCTCCAAAACCACGACCAATATCGGCAGTTAGATTTTGAAAGTTTGAGGGTGCTAATGGTGCGAAACTAAGACTGTCTTCAGTTACTGTAGCCGCGCCAAGATTAGGTCCTGGCTCTTCTTGCACTATATTTAGAGGTACATACAGGGGGATTGGTGTAGTAAAGGAAAACTGATTAAATTCTCTAATAAGCTCACGTTCATCCGTAAGTCTGCTCTCTGCCCTAGAAAGCTCTGTTATGCTATCCTCTGTTGCAGATATATCGATCAAGCTAACTCTTTGCATCTCTTGACCCTCACCTAAATCAAGTGGCGCAGGAAAGAGATAATTGTTCTCTTCACCAGAACTTGGTTCTTCTTGCAGAATATCCAGAGGTTCTTTTACAGGATTATCGATGGTAAACAAAAACTGACTAAAGTCCTTGACAGCCTCGTATTCATTCATGATTCTAATCTCTTTTTTGTTAAACGACGGAAATGGCAGTCAACAAAGCCCTAAAAATCTAATACTTTAGAATCAATGAAGTAACGCGCCAATCTCTCAGTGGCAAAACCACGGTCGACGATACGTCTCCAAGACACGTTTGTTTGTGTATTCAGTAAAAGTCTTATTAGATTAGGTATGAGTGCCCAAATAGCTTGTTTTCACTGCCTATAAACCTGGCTTTCACCCTTTTGAGCATGCCTTCTTTTTCTCAGCTACACCCGTCTTTGCACTAATAGAACTTTATTTTTATACAATCCCTTAATTACATACTACATGCAACATATTAGAAAAAGTTAAAATACCCTTGAAGACAAAATGAAGTATTGAAATACAGGCTGATTATCGGGCTTCAATACTTGTACTTAAAAATATTGAAACCATTGCCAAAATAGAGCTTTACGAGCTCATTCAGTCTTTTAGATAAGAGTATTATCTAATTTAAGCATCTACACCCAGCTACTCACTATTATTAACTAGTGATAACGGATTCGCACATTTTTGGATAGATTGAACTTTCTCTGACCAAATCTAATTTGGCCAAGTCTAATTGGCTAAGTCTAACGTTCTCTTAGGATTTTATTTTTCTATAATCCCCACAATTTAATACTATGTGCAATAGCATGAAAATAGTTAAAATATCGTTGAAATATATTTGAAGGCAACATGAAATGAGAAAAAGCTGATTTGCAGTTTCTCAATGCTTTTACATGATTAAGAACGGTAGTTCTCTGAGAAATAAAAACAGCATTCCTGTTGCGCTTAAACGGCTAGACTAGAATACTTTCTGCGGTGAACTAGGATCTAAAATGCTCATACATGAATCAACATTGCGATTGATGGCTCAACCTTAAGCTATAGATCCACACCATAGAACTGGTTATATCCTCATCCATAAATAGCTTCGCATTGTGTATCTACCTCATTGGAGAACAAATTTATGATGGTTGCACCAGTTATATCTAAAGCTTCCTTAACAGCAATTCAAGGAGAACCTGCCATTCCCCTCAACAAAATGCCCCTTAGCTGGCAGCGCATTGTCGATGGTGACTGGATGAGTGAACCCAACGTTTATACAGCCATGGCACAGGTTTTCTTAGCCAAGCACCAGCAGGGTAATGTATTGCTTTGCGAACGTCCGCAGGCAGCTCACCTGAAAGCCGCTTACTGTGAAGGCAATGGCCAACTCGCCTACGAAGCTGTTGACCATTATGGGGAAGCGTTTCTCCCGGAAAGTTATCCCAACTTGGATCAGATTCGACAGGCCATAGTCCTATCTTCCTATCAAACACCAGAACGACTGGCTTTAATAGATACGGTCAGTGATCTATTTGATGAGCTAGGTTACGATGTCCCAGCCACTTTTTATTGGACATTCTTACATCCATTACAGCGGGATGACCTATTTGAAATTCGTTCCTTTCGCTTTAGTGAGCAAGACTTGGGCGTTGCTCGCCAATTTGATGCAATTTTACACGGCGGCTATGTGTCAATGCTGCGACGCCTAATTGATAGCATTTCTAGCCGCCATGGTTATTTTATTGAGCATGGGTGTGGTTGTGAAAACCATTTGGCCAAGCTCAAACCCTGTGACTCGGCCTTTGACTACCAACTGCCAACAGCCACCCGACGCAAAACATTGCGGGCCTTTTTCTGGAGTGTAATGGAAGAATATTTACTGTTTGAACAACGAGCGGCTACACGGTTGGTGTATGCCGATAGTCTAGAGATTTAATCAATTTCAAGGAGGCGAGCTAATCTCGCCTCGACTATGGTTTATGCAGTTTTTTATGTAGATAATATTGCCATTAAATCAGGCTTTACAGGGTTAATATCTCCAGCATCACAGTAATCTTTCCAGGGACTATCGTTACGATGGAGAAGAGAACCTTGCTCAGTCATACAAATCGCTACTGAGGCATCTTCATTTGGGCCTCGAAATAGGGTGGCATTAATCTGTCTATTGCCTCCAAGGTCGTACTGATCACAAGTAATTTGAAGCTCACAAACGATAAATTTCTTGCCGACACTTGTACAGTAATCTTGAATTTTGTTCAGACGCTGACGTACTGTCTCATAACGCTCTGATCTTGGTTTTTGTTGGGCAACAAGCGCTACACGCACGATCAAATACGATGACTTAGTTGTAAGCATTCTCTATGATTGGCCTGCCTTAATCATGAGACAGGCGATCGAGTAGGGAAAGTAGACGTTTCTGAATACTTTCATGGGAATAGGCTGCTTTAGGGTGAGCTTTCGTACCTGGTTTTTGAAAATAAGGCCGTTCTCCGTTCAGGTGTCCCCACTCAACCGCTACCTGGCGAGCAAATTCGTACATAATCTGGGGCTGTTGAACAAGGTCTGTCACAATCACCTGTAGTGCTATCAGGGGGGTGTCTAAATGTTTACTAATTCGCCCATCGGTTTTAACCCAGCGTTTAAGACAGGACTGTATCGCCCCATTGCCATCATTAAGGTGTTGGTCGATAAACCCATTGATGGCCGCCAAGGCTCTTAGAGGTCGAGGGATTGCCGCCTGACTACCTTTGAGAAATGAACCACCCTCACGACCAATGGCTTCGCTCAGGCTAAACTTACGCCCTGCCCGGACTTCTCGTTGTAAATCTTGAGGTAAGGAGGAATCAGAAGAAGACATCAAGCAACGTTAGGATATCTAAAGCTACCGTATCAGAACTATGCCAGACTTCTCCAGTGGTTCATAATAGCGAAACCTTGTATGTGCATTAACCCATGGCCGGTCATAACGGCGATTTAAATCCTATAACGTATATTCCTGATTTATCGCCTTCGAGGGATATACACCAAGACCATTTTATTGTGTGTGGTCTGGGTAGCTTAGGTCAGCAGATTATTGTCAATTTAACTAAGTTTAGTTTTGATTCGTTTGAGGTCCAAATTGCTGGGATTGATCGGGTCTTAGTAACTGAGTGGGAAGTGGAAAACTTTCCCGATATGCTCAGTCAAGCACCGATTGTTGGGGACTGTCGTCGTGACCATGTTTTACAAGAAGCTGGTATTGAGAAATGCCGTGCGGTTTTAATTGTCACTAGCGATGAAAGTACCAATGTGCAAACGGCCATTGCGGTACGACGGTTAAATCCCAAGGTACATATTATTGTGCGCTCGTCACGTCAGGGATTAAATCGGTTGCTAAGCAGACAGTTAGGGCGGTTTGTGGCCCTGGATGCCACAGAACTACCGGCGATGACCTTTGCCCTGGCGGGTTTAGAAGATAATACGCTAAGCGTATTTAATATTGATAATTTTCAATTTCGAGTAGTCGAACGGCAGATTACGGCTCAGGACTCTCAATATTCTAATGTGCCGGTACATCGGCTGCACCGGCAGCAAATGAGATTACTCAATCTAAAACCGTTTAGTAGTCCCCATCAACCGATTGGATGGGCGACTACGGCGTCGTCTATGTTTCATCGTTGGCAACCCCATGTGCGAGTACAGGCTGGCGATCAGGTTGCCTATGTGGAGGTGAAAACGCTTACCCATAGCCAGATTCAAAACCTGCCTAAACGGTCTAGCCCATGGCATCGGTTTCGTCAGGGTATTGGCGATGTATTGGATGGGGAATGGAGACAGCGATTATGGAATTTTTGGCAAAGTGCGGATCAGCAGTCACTGCGACGGATGGTTGCGATCGCACTCACCACGGCCCTAATCCTTTGGACCACAGGGACCCTACTGCTCAAGTTCACTATTCCTGGCATTAGTTTCACCAAAGCGCTTGTG
>JAHQVZ010000155.1 GCA_019634055.1 Leptolyngbyaceae cyanobacterium MAG.088 | reverse complement strand
GCCAGGGTAACTGCCAGCAGCAGCACTGGCAGGGTATAGATCGTGTCCATAAAGAACAGCCAGGGTAACTGCCAGCAGCAGCACTGGCAGGGTATAGATCGTGTCCATAAAGAACAGCAGGCCTCGGTCTAGCTTGCCACCGAGGTAACCGCTGACCATGCCCAGGGGCACCCCGACGACGACACTCATAGCGGTTGCTAGCAAAACAACCTGCCAGGCAGCCCGCGCCCCAAACAAGGTCCGGGCAAAGACGTCATATCCCTGGCGGCTGGTGCCAAACCAATGCTCCCCCGATGGTGGCACATGCACCGGGTTTTCCAGGGTAATTAACGGATCTTGAATCCATCCCCAGCTCTGCATTGCTGGTGCAAAGAAGGCCACCAAAATAAATACTAGGGTGATGGCAATGCCAAACCACATAAGTATTTGTGAAATCGTCCAACGCCGTTTTTGCACATTGTCTGCCATAGCCATGAGAAGAAAGCCGGATATTATTGTCTACCTGTCTTGGATAATGGGCAATGGGCAATATGTAGGGGCATTCATGCAATGCCCCTAGGGGCGACGGGCTGCCAACAATGCCTCCATCAGTTCCTGAAATCCTTTGCCTTCCTCGGCTTCGGTAATAAAGGCAGGATGATGACTCAGGCTGTCTAAATAATGGCGAACATTGGCGACCCCCACCGAATGGGGAAACTGGTCAGGGTCAAACATGCTTTCATCATTGGGGCTGTCGCCAATGGTGAGTACCTGGTTGTGGGTCAGATTTGGAAATTGCTGGACGATTACCTGGCTCAGACCGCTGGCCTTGTCTTGAGGCAGGGGCTTGATATGACATTGCACGCTGCTATAGGTAAATCCCCAGCCGTTTTCATGGCAATTCTGAGTCATCCATTCTAAATCGCTCAGGCTTAACCCGGTGACCTCAAATGTCCAGTCGGTTAGGCGAAAGGCATTATCACTAGACTCGGTCAGCTGGGGATATTTTTCGCGCAACCGCTGGAATTGATCGGCGAGTAGCTGCCTATGGTTATTGGTGATTGGCTGTAGAAAGGTGGGATATCGGTTTTCTTTAGTAAAGTAAAGACCGCCGTTTTCTGCGATCGCAAGTACAACGGGCAGATAATGCAGTAAGCCATGGACCCACCCCGCTGAACGGCCAGTGGTAATTAACACAGGCATGCCCGCTGCTTTTAACGTTTCTAGCATCACCAGTAACGAGTCTTGAAACTCCTCGTTTTGGGTGATGGTGCCGTCCATATCCGTTGCGACCAGACGAATTTGGCCTAATACCTGGCGGGCGCTAGTCAGTGCCTGTAAGCGATTGCCTGTGATCATCGTTATTACCTACCCATAGCCAACGGTGCTATCAATCGACAGATATATGCGTCGATTGATAGCCAGGTTAGCTCTTGTACGTTAATGCTTGCAGTTATAGCCATTGCTTTAACTAACCTGACAGATGTCATATATTGCCAGATAAGCACTAGATTTTGATTAAGGAATTCCCTTGTGCCCAAGAAACTGATATACGTTAGAAGCCAAATCTTCATAGCAATTCCTGTAGGTGACCTATGTAATGGACAAAGACGTCCTATAATCAGGCACCTGCCCCCGTCAAGTTAAAAGGTAAAACGTTTTAGCCCACTGAACTATGGCAGAACTCGTACCCGATCAGCGCAACTACTACTACCTTATAGAGGCTGAACGCGCCGGCATTCATAAGCCGATTTTGGCAGGCCTTTATGCCGTGCATCAATCTCCACGGTTGATGGATGGTGAGACTGGACTTGGCATCTCCGCTGCAAATAAAGTCCCTGTGGATCAGGTCAACACCCTGCCTGAGCAGGTGCAATATGCGGCCAATACGTTGCGCAGTCTGACCAGTACGCTAACCGCTAATGGTTGGAATGGAGGTGATCTGTGGGATGCGGCTAAAGGCCGTTATAGCGATCGCTTTATTGAGCGTATTGCTGAAGGCTATATGCCATCGGCATCTGACGATAACTCTGCTCGTTTAGAAAGCTGTAATGCTGAAAAACTGTTAGCTGCCTATCTGGAAGATATTGGCTATGACTATGGTGCTCAGCAGCTACCCCACAACCTGGTTGAACTAGATGATGAGTTGCTGGCGTTTGCAGAACGGATTGCCCCCAACTATGGCCATCTAGATTTTCAGCGAGAATCACTGCTAGAAGCGGCTCGGCTCTGGCGCAAGCTGGATTCCCATCGCAGCACCATTGAGGCCATGAATGTGCCGATTACTCATGATGTAGTCGATGAATCTGCTCTGGATAAAGGCCTGACTGACTTTATTCGGCAGGTATCCCGGTTTTACTCTGGGTATCCCCATCAGCGCGAAGCGCTATTGCGATTGACTCAGCTATGGAAGCAACTTGACTCTCGTGAAGAAGCCATTGAGTGGTTGCGTACTAGTGACCCGCGAGCTGAAGAAACGAATTTGCAAATCGTCGATCCTGCCCTGATTGCCTTTGTTCAGAGGGTGCCTGACAATTACCAAGGCGATGGCTACGGGCGCTTTGCCCTCACCGAAACCTATCGCATGTGGAAGGGGCTAGATTCGCGGCCAACGGCCTTAAGCGAACTAGGGGCTACACCTCAGTTTCTGGCTGCTAATAAGGATAATCCGACAGCTTTAGCAGAAGCGGCCCAAAGGGTGGATGAGGCCCTGCTAGACTTTATTGAAGGTTTGCCTGGTGTTTATAAGGAGACCGAAGAACAGCGAGAAGCGCTGATTCGTCTGGTTCAAATCTGGCGCAAGCTAGATCGACGGGTGGATGCGATTCAGTCTTTGTTTGACGATGTGCGCCGCATGACCCGTGCCAATCGTGATTCGATCGAAGCGCCACCAGCTCCGAAACCACCACCATTACCACCCCGCCCCACCCGTTGGACGCCATATAATATTCAGTTAGATGCCTCTATTGTTCTCAATGGAAACTTCACCTGGGCCGAAGCTACTCGAGGCGGAACTCGTATGCCGCCTAATCAGGCCACCGTGGATGGCATGATCCGGATTGCTGGACTGGCTCAACAGGCTCGCGATCGCATCGGTCGTCCGTTCCATATCACCAGCTGGTATCGTCCACCCGATATCAATCGGCAGGTGGGTGGAGCTTCCAACAGTCGTCACATTGTTGGAGATGCCATCGACTTTTATGTTGATGGACTCTCTGGTGATCAAATTTACTGGGCACTGGATCCTTGGTGGCCTGGCGGTTTGGGGCGCTACACTCGATTTCCGAGCCTAAGTCATTTAGATGCTCGGGGATATCGCGCACGTTGGCGTCACTAATTGCACCCATGACCATCGAAATTTCACATAGGTTTCACATGCATTTAGATATATCCTCTTAGTCCGGAAACCATTGCCCAGGGCATGCTAAATGTAACCGGATAGCACTATTCCTTAGCTATGTCTAATTCTTTTATTGGGCTCAATTCTTTGGTAGCTCAGACGCCTGCACCTACTGCGCAACCCAAGAATCCATGGATGTACACCTCAATCGGTTTAGCCGTGTTGCTGCTGGTTTTGGGTATCTTTTCTCAGCTGCAGTTTTCACGGGTGCGCAAAAAACTAAAATTTGAGGCCTATAAGAATAAAGAGCTGCAAAAACGCGTCAAGTTAGCGCTTTCTACCATCAGCAAGATGGAGAAAAATCCGGACCTTGTGCATTCTCGTGACTTTAACCTGGATTATCTCAGGATGAGAATGGAAGAAAAGCATTTCCATTTTTCTGTGGTCAATCAGTTAAAAGTCAAGGTTAAGCAACAGGTGACTGTGGCGCTGCGACCGCAGCAGGCACAGCAAGGAGTAGTGGGCATTTCGTCTAAACCCAGGGCGGTGGATAAAATCTTTGATGTGGAGTATCAAACGACTCAGGATGGCCAAAAGAAAAAGCGAGTCCTGTTTCGTATTCAGATCAAGTTGGTGAAGTTACCTACACAGCCTACTTCCGTGACCGTTCAAGAGCTGATCGATTGTATCGAGAACTTTCTTAGTCCTGAGCGAGATGAAAAGTTTTGGCAACCCACATTACTGGGCCGCTTAGCGACGATGCATTGGGATCAAAAGGCCAAGCCCACCCCATTGCTGGTTCTAGAGCAAACGAGTGAAGGGGTGAATGTCACATTCCGAAGTTCTAACAATCGAGTAGCGATTTAGATCATTTATCAGTTCTAAAAAAATAGTCTAAACCCGTTGTGGGGGATTGCATGCAATCCCCCACAACGGGGTTAAAGCGTCACATACTAGGGGCAATAAACGTCTTAGGTCAATACCAGGTCTTCGCTGCTGGAGTGATTGCCATGGGAAGTTTGAGGGCCAAGATTAACAAAAGGGGTCACCCGCTGCTCTAACACCTCCTGCATATCGTCGGCCACTGCCTGTCCCAAACGTTGGCGTAGATTGGGGATGACGGCCAAAGCGCGTGTCCAATCTGGAATTTCGGTACCGGTGGGGTCCTCTAAATATTGCTCTCCAGCTTTGACAATCACTTCTTCAAAGCGCTCTAATGTGTTTTCTTCTTTATGGCGGTCATAGTTGAGATTGTTAAACTTGGCATCGACGGAATACTGCCGAACCAGATTCTGTGCCTCACGACGGAATTTAATGCGGAGAGAGCGCAACTGATCGGGTCCAATGACCACCTGCTCAGTTTCCGTTAGGGTCCGCAGTAAGGATTGCAAAATATCTCGACACATCTTTTGCAGCCCTTCTTTGGGTGAGGTGCCAATTGTCTGATGCTTATGGTCAAAGGTGCCTAAATCTACTTGGGCAATCCGTTTGAGGGCGACATTGCGGTAAACCTCAGCCAGCATGCCCACCTCTAACCCCCAGTTAGCCGGGATGCGTGTGGTTAGGGCCAGATCACTCGTCAGGGCAAACTCGCCAGAGAGGGGATATCGATAGGCTGATAGGTAGGATATGTAATCTCTATGACCCCATACGTCCATGAGCGAGTGTAGCAGTGGTGCTACAAATAGCCGGGTTACACGACCGTTGATTTTACGAGGTTCACTGCTAATGCGGGCATAGTATGCCTTAGTGAAGGCAATACCAAACTCGGTTTCTAATAGGGGAAACAGGAGCTTGAGTGGATAGGAGCGTTCGTACGTAATAATATCGGCGTCGTGCAGTGCGATCGCACCTGCATGTAATGTCGCTAAGCCTAAGCCTAACCATACTGCTCGACCCTTACCACGGTGGACTAAAAGGTCCATCCCTTTGGCCTGAAGCTCGGTAAGTAAGGCAATCACCCTCGGGCCATTTTCCCAAATGATATGGGTTTTCTGAGGTAAGGGAGCAAAAAACTCAACTGCTTTAGCGTATTGTTCTGCCGTATCAGCATAGAGGCTGACCACAATTGTATTGACGAAAGCGCAATCCTTGAGCTGCTCTCTAATGCGGCCAAGGGCAGGGCGTTCTAGCTCCTCATATAGGGATGGAATTAATACAGCGGTTGGAGTTTCACGAGTGAGCTCAATTGCACGTTTTTCTAATTGTGATAAATCGCAACCAAAGTCATGAATCGTCGTGATTCGTTCCTGCTTATAGTCCATATAATCCCTTACACCCGTAGTGTTCAGACATATCATAAGAAAAATCTTAAAAAAAATGTGTCCCTAACGCTACAGCATGTCGTGTAACACAGGTTACCTGTTCAATTTTTTGATTTAGTAAATCTCCCTATAAAAAATATTAAGCCCTCGGATACATAGGCCTGTATCCGAGGGCTTATGCGGTTTGAGAGGCACAGACAACGCTGACTGACCAGCCTGTCTGGCGATTTATCGTAGCCAGTTTTTTAAGCGCGAGGCGACTTGAGGACGACGCAGCTTACGCATAGCTTTGGTTTGAATTTGCCGCACTCGTTCCCGTGACAGGTTAAAAATACCCCCTACTTCTTCGAGGGTATGGGGTTCACCAGTTGTCAAACCATAGCGTAGAGAAATAATATCCTTCTCGCGCTCGGTCAGTACCTCCGTCAACACGTCAGAAATTTCTTGACGCATCATGGACTCGTTCATCCGAGATTCTGGTGAAAGGGTGCTGCCATCTTCTAGCAACTCCATTAGTTCTGTATCTTCACCTTTGCCGACTCGATGATTGAGGGAAAGCGACTTACGTCTTACTTGCTGTAAGCTCCGCAACTGTTCAGGGGTGAGGTCTAACTCTGCAGCTAGCTCAGCTTCTGTGGGGGTACGATTAAGCTGCTTACGTAGCTCACGTTGAGTCTTTTTGAGTTTGTTGAGCTTTTCTACAATATGAATGGGTAGTCGAATGGTCCGCGCATCATTGGCAATGGTGCGGGTAATGCCCTGACGAATCCACCAATAGGCATAGGTAGAAAACTTATACCCCTTATCGGGGTCAAACTTTTCAGCGGCGCGGTTCAGGCCCAGGGCTCCTTCTTGAATTAAATCTAGAAACGGAACACCACGATTTAGATAGCGTTTAGCAATGGAAACCACCAAACGTAGATTAGAGCGAATCATCTTCCGCTTGGCATTGCGTGCATGCTTTAGGCGATGCTGAAAATCACCCTCACTGCAGCCTAACGCGTTAGCCATTTCTGCCCGGCTAGGAGTGCGCTTCAACTCTTCAGCGAGCTGCTTAGAAAGGGCTTCTAAATCTGAGAGAAACTTAACCTGACGGGCTAATTCAATTTCCTCGTCAGCTTTCAGCAATGGATAGCGAGCCATTTCCTTAAAGAAGGCCCCCACTGCATCATCGGCCAGGGTCTTTTTGTAGGCAGAGGCAACTTCAGCAGTCAGTTCAGCGGCTGGGTCAGCATCTTGTTCGCCACTTTCTGGACGATCCCAACCAGCAGTATTGGATTCTTCGTTAAACTGACTATCTTGACGATGATTACTGCGCTCGGGTTGGGACGGTTGGTCTATCTCAGTCCAAGCTTCAATTACTGCTGTTTCTGGGGAATTAACAGAAGGAGCCATAGTTCCGCAAGAAGAAAATTCTGTGCCTGAAGTGTGCTGAAAAGGTATCTGAGGAATGCAGATAGCGCTATCAAGCTATCAACTTAATAGGGGACTATATGCAACCCCAATTCCACTATACCAACCTCATTCTGAAGCGCTGTCCACCATGATATTTTTTGGGAGATGAAAACTCTTGTTTATCAACGTTTTTATAGCTTTTGTAACGTTTAATTCTATTCTTTGCAGCATGTAAACTTTTCATGACATTTAGCGTTGAAAGCATTCTTAAATCCCACCTATTTTTGACTTCTATCTAATAGATTGAGGTCTTTATTTTTTTGTCCCTTAGACGTCTATAGACGTCTATGTTTATCGCTAGTTTGGATTGCATGAATCGACCTGAATCTATTGATGGCAAAGCGGTTGAGGTCTTGGTAGACTGTCCCGGAGTGCAAGGGCTTTATACCTATCGAATGTCTAAAGATTTTGATGTCGAACCGGGTGATATCGTCAGCGTCACTTTTGGCGGACGTCAGCTCGGGGCGATCGCAATTCGATTAATATCGATATCATCGATATCTAATATTGCCTATCAGCTTCGTAACATTGACGCTATTGTTAGTCAGGGCTTTTTTTCTAAAGATTATTGGAAATTATTAGAGCGAGTTGCTGACTATTATCAGACAGCTTTGATCCAGGTGATTCGAACGGCTTTGCCGCCTGGTTTATTAGGGCGTTCTCAGCGTAGAATTCGACTCAAACTGCCGCCTCAGAACCCGGATTTATTGTCTGGAATGCAGGGGTTTGATCCGCCAGCCCAAGCGTTGCTTAACGCCCTGTCTCGTAGTCCTCAAGGTGATTACACCTGGCGTTATTTGCAGCGTCAGCATCAGCAGGCAAAGGCTGGTTTGAATCAGTTGCTGAGCCATGGTTACGTAGAGAGCTATGTCGCGATGCCCAGCCCATCGCGTCCTCAAAAACGCCAGGCCGTTAGTTTGTTATCCATTAATGTTCCCAACGACATGGATGAACTAACTAAGCGGCAGCAAGAAATTTTAATGACGCTGCAGCGTTCGGGGGGGGACCTATGGCTGAGTGATGCGCTACAACGACTGCGCACGACCAGCACCACGTTACAGCGGCTGGCTAAGAAGGGCTACTTGATTATTGAGCCCCGTGAGCGACTGCGGGTAAGCAGCCACTCGCAGGCTAAGGCAGATCAACCGAAAATGCTGACCGTCGATCAAAGCCATGTACTCAAACAACTTAATCAGTTAACTGGCTATGCCCAGGTATTGCTTCATGGGGTGACGGGGTCGGGTAAGACAGAAGTATATTTACAAGCTATTTTGCCCAGGCTCCAGGCTGGTTACTCTGTTTTGGTTTTAGTGCCTGAAATTGGGTTAACTCCCCAGCTAACCGATCGATTTCGGGCCCGTTTTGGTGAGCAGGTCTGTGTGTATCACAGTGGTTTATCTGCAGGGGAGCGCTATGATACATGGCGACAGATGCTGGATGGTCAGCCGCAGGTGGTAATCGGTACGCGTTCGGCTATTTTCTCGCCGTTGCCTCGATTGGGAATGATTGTGCTTGACGAAGAGCATGACAGCAGTTTTAAGCAGGACCAACCAGCCCCCTGTTATCATGCTCGGTCGGTGGCCCGTTGGCGAGCCGAAATAGCTGATTGTCCCTTGGTATTAGGGTCGGCAACGCCGGCGTTAGAAACCTGGGTTGAAGTAAAGGAAATAGGGGACCAGGATGCAGAAATAAAGGGTGAAGGGATGCATAGCCCTAGGGCTCCAACGCTTCACCCTTCACCCTCTACGCTTTATCTGTCTCTGCCGAACCGGGTGCACCAGCGGCCTCTGCCCCCGGTCACCGTTGTCGATATGCGCCAGGAGCTACAGTCAGGCAACCGCTCTGTTTTCAGTCGTTCACTGACAACGGCCCTGGAACAAATGCAGGCTAACGGAGAACAGGGGTTACTGTTTATCCACCGTCGAGGCCACAGTCGTTTTGTGTCTTGCCGTAGCTGTGGTCATGTGATGGATTGTCCGGACTGTGATGTGTCCTTGGCTTATCATCAACCACAGGATGATGGGCCTGCTCATCTCCGCTGTCATTATTGTGGCTATGGCCAGGGGCATCCGGATGTGTGCCCGAGTTGTAAGTCGCCCTACTTAAAGTATTTTGGCAGTGGCACTCAGCGGATTGTGCATGAATTGCAGAGCCAGTTCCCAGAGTTGCGTTGCCTTCGATTTGATAGCGATACAACTCGAGCTAAGGGGGCTCATCGGGCTTTGCTAGAGAGGTTTGCAGCTGGCGAAGCCGATGTTTTGGTGGGTACTCAAATGCTCACTAAGGGGATTGATCTACCTCAGATTACGGTGGTCGGTGTGGTGGCTGCTGATGGGTTATTGCATATGCCTGACTATTGGTCAGGGGAGCGAGCGTTTCAAACTTTGACCCAGGTAGCTGGACGCGCGGGGCGGGGCGAACGACCGGGGCAAGTGATTGTGCAGACCTATACGCCGGACCATCCAGTGATTGGTGCGGCTAAAGAGCATAGTTACTCTGCCTTTATTGACCATGAAATTGAGCATCGTCAACTGTTGGGATATCCGCCCTATGGCCGTTTGGTGTTGTTAAGGCTCACCAGCCCTACCGCAGCAGATGTGGAAACGGCAGCCCAACGATGTGCAGAAATCTGTACAAAACAACTGCAGTCGCGAACGGTGTCTGCAGGCAATAATGAGCTGCTGGTGGATGGTTTGACGGGGGCTGGTGTGCTAGGCCCAACGCCAGCCCCTATTTTTCGAGTAGCACGACGTTATCGCTGGCATGTGTTACTCAAACTGCCCTTGGATATGGCTATTCCTGATTTGACTGGGTTGCGATCGCACTTCCCTAAATCAGTTAGGCTCACCATTGATGTCGATCCCCTGAACCTGAGCTAACGACTAGCTAACGCTCAGGGGACTTGCTGACCAACGGAGACTGCATTGACGCCTAAAATGCCATGTCGCGCCAGTGCCATTCTTCAATGCTGGTCTGGACTTGGGGGGTATCGGCTTCGAGGTTTTGAGGGGTAGCATTAGCAGCAATGGCCCATGTTGGCATAGCAAGCATTAGCATGGCTGCCAGGACCCTGCTCGAAAGCCTGTTGGAAGCGTTAAAGCTTTGCATAGGGACCTCCTGGTATCAAACTAGACTGTTTTAATTACCAGGATGAGAATTCAGTCTGAGATTTTACTGAGGCTTCCCTAAACGAGGGGTAAATTTTGTAGTATTTAATACATTTCTGGGGCCTGTATTGGTGTTTAGACCAGGCTTTAAATATTGCCGGTGAGCACGGCGGGTCCTTTGGGGACCGGCGGATCGATAACGGCATCAATGGTAATAATGACCTTGACTGGCTTGGCATTGCAAAGGGCATCGGGCACGGTCCATTGGACATTACCGACTTCAGTATTATTGAACTGACCGCAAAACATGGGGCTGTCTTGCTCAGTAGCTACAGACCAAAGGCGATAAACTTTGTCGGCTGGCAAGACGGGTAAATTGTGGGAAACCAGCTGGACTTCTGAATGATTTGGGAGGGTGAGCAGGCTGCCTGAGGATGTGGCAGCATCGCCTGTGCCCTGCAAAGAATAGACCAGCGCGTTGGGTTGGCGAAGAATGTCTATGACTTGCTCAAAGCTGTTTTCTGCTGGATTAGCCTCAGCGTCGGCTTGGGCTTGGGCCAGCTCTTGTTCACTGGTTTTTAACTTATTTTGAGTGGTTTGGATCTGGGTTTGTAACCTGGTTTGCTGCTGTCTTAGTCGATAGTTGTCTGTTCCCACTATTGTCGCTATGAGTACGGCAGCAGCTGTAGCCCATTGATACCAGCGTTGTCTGGGGTGTTGTCTAGTTTGAGGTCGCCTCTGGCTAGAGTGGGATTTTGGCGCAGTCTGAGCCGCGGTGATCAGTGCGTCTTCTAAGCCTGGGGGTAGGGGCTGGGGTGCTAGGGCATAGGGGACCAGCGCCAGGGTTTCTTCGTAGGCCTGAACCTCGGCCTGAAGCTCAGGTTGGTCTGTCAAAATTTGCTGCAGAGTTGCCTGTTCTTCCGGTGACAAGTTACCTAGGGCATAGCCGGCGAGTAAGTCATGCCAATCGGGATGCGGATCTGATGTGGATAGGGAATCAAACGGCATAATAATTTGGCAAAAATTTAGCAAATAGGAGGGCGGTAGGGGGTTAGAGGGTATGTTTTAAGGCTTGGCGAAGCTTTTGTAGGGCCTGGCGAGAGCGTGATTTAACGGTCCCGAGGGGAATATTTAGACGCTGGGCAATTTCTGACTGACTGAGGCCTTCGTAATAGGCGATTTCAATCACCTGACGTTCCTTGTCTGATAGCTGAGCGATGGCCTGACGGGTAAGCTCTCCTCGCTCCGTTAGGGTTGCTATTTCTAACGGTGTAGAGGCATTATTTGTCATCATCAGATGCCATTTATATAAGCGCTGACGATGGGAGGTTTGGGAGCGTAGCCGATCAATGGAGCGGGAGCGGGCCAAAACGACCAGGTAGCGGCTGAGGGAACCTCGATTTGCTCGATAGGCATCCTTATGCCATAGCGTTAGAAAGATATCTTGGGTAATTTCTTCGGCTTCTTCATCACTGTGGAGAATGCGGCGGCATAGCGTATATACCAATCGGCCATAACGCTGGTATAACGTACGCAGAGCCTCCACTTGACCAGCTCGTAAGGATACCAGCAGATCTGTATCGGAAGATGTGCCATCAGAGGTAGCAGTATCTTCCCAAGATTCAATGGGCCCCATAGGTTTAATCAGACACTCCAAAGATTTAGTGGCCATTCGATGTATCGGTTGAGCATTTATGTGAATGCTATAGATAAAAACCGGCATAGACGACCCACATCAACCCGTTACTCAGCAGTAAGAGCCCCTTGAGCCAGCGTGATTTTAGAATCTGCCACACTCTGACGCTAGCCACCATGACTAACAAGAACTCAATCAGGGCGACGATGCCGCCATGGTGGTCAGGGTCCCAATAGGAAACGGGGCTCTCAAAGCGAAAATTACTCAGGGGCCAAAAATGACGATGCCCGTCATCCACATGCACAGGTAAATCGCCGAGACAATGCAAAATGACGCTAGCGGAGAGAAAAATAGCGCCAGTGCTGATCGGTTGCCAGGTGGGATAACGTTGGCCTAGCCACAGGGCGATCGCAATCACTAACAACGCCAGGGGAATTGAGTTGCCGGCATCAAAAATAGTTTGCCAAAAAGGCTCATAGTAGGCTTCCCCCCAAATGGTCGGTTCATCCATTTGAGCGATGAGTTTGGCCCACCCATAGAAGCCAAACATTGCTAAATCTGGCACCATAGCCCCCCAGAAAATAGGGCTATTGAGCCTTGGTTGGGACCGACGGCCCAGCAAAGCAAGGTTGAAAATTACATGGCTAGGGGTATTCATATATAGATATTGGGCAACAGACAGTAAGTTCCAATTTAAGACGCGTCAAATCACACAAATGAATTTAAATCACATGCCCCTCAGCAGCGTTGCCTAATTACTTTCCACAAACCAATCAATTAGCTTTCTGGCAATGCTCAGTTTGCCAGGTACAGGTGGCAGAGACTCTTTAGTAAACCAGTCTGCTGCTTCAATTTCGACTGGGTCCATCACTATGTCACCGCTAGCGTAGCGAGCTGTGAACCCAATCATAAGGGAATTAGGAAAAGGCCAGGGTTGAGAGCCAAAATAGCGAATATCCTTGATTTCAACTCCAACTTCTTCCCTGACTTCTCGGGCCACGGTTTCTTCTAACGACTCGCCAGGTTCTACAAAGCCTGCTAAGACGCTATACATGCCCGCTCGAAACCTGGGAGCACGGGCCAGTAGTACCTCAGAACCACGGGATACTAGCATGATCACTGCTGGGGAAAGGCGGGGATATTGCCTGAGGCCACACTGAGGGCAATGTTTTACCCGTTCCTTTAAGGACTGTGCCATCGGTGTGGCGCAGCAGCCACAATATTGATGGGTGCGGTCCCATTCCACTAGCTGGGTAGCTCGGCCTGCTATGGCAAAGAAGGTGTCATGTATCTGGCCATAGAGTCCTCGTAGGGGGTGTAGTTCTAAGCCGGGGGCTAAGTCTAGGTCTGCAGGGAGTTCTACGCCGTAGCAAGGAATGTTAGATAAGGTGCCCAGGTATTGAGATCGTATGACCTTAATACCCCATTGCTCTAGACTTGTGCCTCTAGGAATGCCAACCTCCTTCGGCTCACCCGGCCTCCCATTCTCATTTTCTTTTACCGTCACCAACATCCGTGATCCACAAAACCCAAACCACCATCCTTCACCCTCTGGTGCAGTTGCTGGGTCCACGCCGACAATAAATTCCTGGGGAACCGCAAATGGATTTATCGATGGCTTCATATCAGCTATTGTCAATTGCTTTTAGTTACTATTAATTCCTTTGCACAGCCTGTGCCAACTGCCTGCGCTATCTTACGCTAATGCCAGATTCCAACCCACGTTGATTTCACGATCCAATGGCACGCACAATTTTTTCAACTATCCGATCAGGCCAGGCATTAGTCATTGGCGGCAATCGAGGGATTGGTTTAGCGTTTGTCAAGCAACTACTATCTGACCCTCGTTTTGATCAAGTTTTTGTCACCTACCGTACAGTGACATCATCAACAGAGCTATTGAAGTTAGCTCAAACCCATGACAGGCTTCACTGCATTGCCATGGATTTAACGATCGAGTCTCAGATTGAAGCTGGTTTGGCTGACATCAAAACCAGCACGCCTGAACTACATTTTGTCATTAACTGTGTTGGTTTTTTGCACGAAGAGGGCATTACCCCAGAAAAGGCGTTACGGCAGATCGAGTCTGCAAATTTGATCCGCTACTTTCAGGTCAACAGCATTTCAGCTGTGCTTTTAGCCAAATATTTGCTGCCGTTGCTGAACCATAACAAACCTAATATCTTTGCTACGATTTCTGCAAAAATTGGCAGTATTGAGGATAATCGCCTTGGGGGCTGGTATGGCTACCGTGCTTCTAAGGCTGCTCTAAATATGCTGCTAAAAACAGCCTCGATCGAATATAGTCGTCGTAGTAAACAAACGGCTATTATTCTGCTACATCCAGGAACGACAGATACACGCTTATCTAAGCCCTTTCAACGCGGCGTTCCCCCTGAAAAACTTTTTTCAGTGGAAAAAACAGTAGGGCTATTACTCAATGTTTTAGGCACCGTCACTCTAGAGGACAATGGATCGTTTTTTTCCTGGGATGGCAGCCGATTACCTTGGTAAACATAGGACTTATATGGAAAATGGCTGAATATATTCAGCCATTTTCTGCGCATATAGCGGTTGTTACTGAAGGGACTATCCATGAGTATTGTGACTAAGCTATGTACGCCAAGCTATATTTCTAAAGTTTTGCAATCGACGTTGGCGTTTTATTACTATGCAGATGAATCCGTCCCTCTCCTCCGATAGACTTATGCTTAGTCTTCAGAGCTTAGGACCCTCTGAAGTTCAATACCGAACCGGTTCATTTAAAAGCACCTATACTAAGGCCACCCCAGCAAAGCTGCTCTGCTAGTTGGGGTGGTTTTGGCATGCTTTTTGGCCTTTCTTAATCTTTTGCTGGTATTTTCTTAGTCTGCGCATAGTATTTTAAGCTCGATGCATTTAACCCTAGCGAGTAAGGATCCTTCATATGGAGGCTTGTGATCTGAGCGTTTCTCCCAAAACTAAGTCACAAGCGCTGTTGCCACGTCTTTTACGAGGAAGGCTTGCCCTTGGTGTGGGCTTATTCTTATTGGCGTTTGGTAGTGGGCTTTTATATGGAGCGAGTGCCGCAGATAAAGATGTCAGAACTATTGCTCAACGCGCCTTTGGTCCTGATCTCACAGAGGGGCTTGGGCGGGCTGTGGCGAGTTTGCCTTCATCTGCGATCGCACCCATTGTTTTCAATACGTTATCGGATGCCGAGCTAGATATTGGGGGAGACTTTATAGACTTTGTAGACACACCGGAACCTGAAGCTGTCTCAGCTGGTGACTACTATTGTTTACCCGCCCTCCCTAACTCCGATAACAACTTGGGGAAAACCTTATCCTCGTGGGGCACTCAAGTAAATCAGGGTAGCCAGAGTCAAGCCTCACAGTGGATGGCCCATATATCCGCGCAGCTTGAGTCTGCACGCTGGCCAAAAATCCATGAGCGGGCTCAGCTAGCCAGGGTGCCTGTCGTGATGTATCACGACGTATTAGAAGAAAAAGAAGTTTTCTTCGACATTACCCCGACCCGCTTAAACGATGATTTTCGAGCCCTGCAAGCACAAAACCTGACGCCAATTAGTTTGGACCAGTTAGTGAACCATCTCCGGACAGGGGTACCGATACCCGACAAACCCGTTGTCCTTACCTTTGATGACGGCTATGTCGGTCACTACGATTATGTCTATCAATTAGCCAAGTACTATAACTATCCCGTCGCCTTTTCTATTTTTACCGACAAAGTAGACGGGAATATTGTGGGCCGCTCTACCGTTGACTGGGAACAAGTTCAAGAGATGGCTCAAGATCCTCTGGTGACTATTGTGTCCCACAGCGTCACCCATCCCCGAGATTTACGCGAACTGTCAGATGAAGACTTACGCTACGAGTTAGAAGCGGCTAAGGCGCGTCTAGAAAAAAAATTAGACATCCCCATCCATTACTTTACCTACCCAGAAGGTAACCATGATGAGCGCGTTGTAGAAGCCACAGAAGCAGCAGGCTACAAGGCTGGACTGATTATGCGCAATGACTCAGGTAAGTTTGCCGGAGAGTCTGAGGACCTATTGACCATTGAAAGGTTTGGCGAGTCCCGCTTCTATGAAGTCATCGAATCTGCCTGGGGTGGTCCGCCATTGCAGGGGGCACAACCAGCCCTCAACTTTGAAGCACCTGTACAACGGTTAGAGGTAGAGATTGACGACATCCCCATGACCTTTATCAGTGGCGGACAACCCCAAACAATCCATGCTGACAGTCGCTACCCCCTGACAGAAATTGTTGCCCAATCAAACGCAGTTGCCGCCGTTGATGGCACCTTCTTTTCCTTAGAGTTTCTTGACTCTAACACCATGATTGGCCCAGTAATGAGCCGCAATACAGGAAAATTTATCCCCGGCGGCAGGGGAGATATCTATAAACTCCGAGATCGTCCTCTCGTATTAATGAGTCCTGACGAGGTCAAATTTCTCTCTTTTGATCCAAAGCTACACAATAGCTTAGAAGGAATTCAACAAGAAATGCCAGACGTCACCGATGCGTTTGTCGGTGCTGGCTGGTTAGTGCGAGAACAAGAACCCCAGACGGCCCGGACCTTTAAGAATCTGTTTGCCTACGAAGAACACCGATTTCGAGCCTTTTGGGGCATTAATATGGAAGGGCAACCCGTGGTCGGTGCCACCCATGCCCAGATCGATTCTGTTGGCCTGGGTGAACTATTGAGACAAGCCGGGTTTTATAACGCCGTCATGCTAGATTCTGGTGCCAGCACATCTTTGGTATATCAAGGCGAATCTCTCATTGGGTTTGAGTCTCGCACGGTGCCCCATGCCGTAGCACTGGTGCCCCAGGGTGACGATAGTTGTGGCATCAATGCAACAAATCCTAACTAGGAAATGAACCAAACAGAAATCATAGTAATCGGTAGCGGCATTGGTGGCCTTTGCTGCGCTGCTTTGCTAGCCCGCTATGGCTATGACGTTGTGGTATGTGAAAGCCATAGCATTCCAGGTGGGGCTGCCCATGGCTTTGAACGAGCCGGATTCTTCTTCGACTCTGGTCCATCCCTTTATTCTGGCCTATCTTATAGCCCATCAGCCAACCCGTTGCGACAAGTATTAGACGCTCTTGGCGAAGATGCCCACTGGTTAACCTACGACACCTGGGGATGTTGTTTACCAGAAGGAGATTTCGACACCACTGTGGGTGCAGATCAGTTTTGTGAGGTGTTGCAAACACTGCGGGGAGCAATGGCTGTCAAAGAATGGCATCAGTTACAACAGATTATGGCACCTTTGGGAAAAGCGGCCATTGCTCTCCCACCCGCAGCCATGCGATTTGATTTAGGTGCCATGCGTACGGCTGGCCCCTTTTTACCCACCCTTTTGCCACAAGCCAGACATGTGGCAAAGCTCACCGGCCCCTTTAGTCGCATTATGGATGGTGTGGTGCATGACGAGTTTGTTCGCAACTGGTTGAATATGCTGTGTTTTTTGTTGTCCGGCTTACCGGCTGACGGCACCATTACAGCTGAAGTAGCGTTTATGTTTGCAGATTGGTATCGCCCCGGTGTGCAGCTAGACTATCCCCAGGGCGGCAGCGCATCTTTGGTAGCAGCGCTGGTACGTGGGTTGCAAAAATACGGTGGCGAGCTGCAGTTAAACACCCACATTGAAGAGATTTTATTGGATGGTGATAGTGCTAAGGGCGTGCGGCTACGCAATGGCGAGACCATCATGGCCACTAAGGCTGTGATTTCTAATGCTTCTATTTGGGATACTCTCAAATTGTTGCCATCGTTACCACCCAGGCTACAACGCTTTGCTACCAAGCGTCAGGCCATACCCGAGTGTGCCAGCTTTATGCATTTACACCTGGGCATTGATGCCACTGGGTTAGATCATCTGGCCTGCCACTATATTGTTGTAAATGATTGGAATCTTGGTATAGATGCTCCCCAAAATCTCGTGCTGATATCGATCCCCTCGGTTCTGGATCCAGGGTTAGCTCCAGCCGGTAAGCATACGATCCATGTATATACACCGGGCAATGAACCCTATGCACTGTGGGCGGGGCTCGATCGCCGTAGCCCTGACTATGCAACGCTTAAACAGCAGCGAGCTGAGGTGATGTGGCAGGCATTAGAGCGGGTGATTGGGGATGTGCGATCGCGATGCGAAGTCACCCTGGTGGGCACCCCTTTAACCCATGAACGTTTTCTCCGCCGCCATCACGGTACCTATGGACCTGCCATTCATACAGGTCAAGGTGTTTTTCCAGGACCGCAAACGCCTGTGCAGCATCTTTGGTGCTGTGGTGACTCAACTTTTCCAGGCATTGGGCTGCCTGCTGTCGCTGCTAGCGGTATGGTTCTGGCGAATACCCTAGTTCCTGTTAGTAAACAATTGGAAATGCTTCGAGGCATTGCTGTCATTGATCGTTAAAAATATTTCTAGTCCCGAGTCTCTATAGATCCTCACTTATGAAATACTCGAT
>JAHQVZ010000154.1 GCA_019634055.1 Leptolyngbyaceae cyanobacterium MAG.088 | reverse complement strand
TGTGTCCTTTTCATGCACTGAAATTTGATGGAGCGGGCTGTACCGTATTACCCGGCAGTAAGACCAAAACGTTACCCCAAAAACAGCCACTTGAGCTAGTTGTGCAAGGGGATTTTATCTGGTCCTACGGAGGACACGAGCCTCGATTGCCAATTCCCTCGGTAATGAAAGAGATTTCTGATACCTATCGGTTTGTTGGGCATACCGCAGACTGTAGCGTCGAGACAGATTTACTCTCGATGTTGTTAATCATGCATGATTACAACCATCAAAATGGGACCCACCGAGAGTTATTTCGGGTTACCCAGGTGGACTTTCAAAAATTTATCGATAATGGTCATCAATCCCATGCTTTCTTTGACATGGTGACGGATAAACACAGGCTGATAGAAAAGCTTAAAAAGCCAGATTTGTTTATTTTGCCTGATACCCTGACAGCCCATATCGAAAATCACTTTCCATCCTTTGTTATCTTGTACTCAAAATCATCATTCCTTGGCAAAATAATTCAGTGTCATTTCTTTATTCCAGAAGCTGAAAATCGTACCCGCACCTACATTTTACTATTTTGTCAGGCCAACTATCTTACCTATAAGCTTCTGGGTAAATCCATGCTCAATTTTGGGAAGGTGGTAGTAGAGCAAGATGCTGATATTCTCAATAAGCTATACGCTAACGCGCCTCAAAATATAAAACTCAACAATGAGGTTGGCATGGATTGGGTGAAACGTAATTTTAAAAGTTTCCCTAGGGTGATTGCCCCCAATCTTTCTAAATCTTAGCCATATAAAAGGTTTTGAGAACCCTGGATGGGATAGAGCCATGGTAATAGAGTCAAAATAAACCCGGTTATGCCAAATCCTTTGAAATTAAGCAGTGAAGTTTCAATAGGAGTATTGTCCTAGTTAAAATTAGGACCTGTGTGACTGGGCAACCTCAATTTTGCAACGATAAACTAGAGACTGCTTCAAGCTACACCTTCCTGGAGCTCAGAGGTAAACCCTCCTTGTGAAAGCCAAAGCCAAATGCTACCAAACCCACCCTCTCGACTATTCCCAAATCTCACTGCCAGGCCCTTACGCATACTGCTGCATATTGAGTGGATTTTACTCACCATGGGTGTGCTGGTTAGCCTTACGGCAATGGTTTTCCATCGATCATTTCAGGTTACCTGGCTAGAACTGGTCTTATTTGGTTTGATTGGCGTCATGGGGCTGTATCTACCGTTAAATCAGTTCCGAGCCAAGATTCTCTACACGACAGCCGAGCTCAGCCTCTTCGGCATTTTAGTTCTACATTGTCTCGATAATCCCTTAATGATGAGGATTATCCCGCTGCTCGGATTGATTATTATCATTCGCAGCTGTCAAATTTTTCACACCAGAGGGCGGCTTGTCGTGGCAGGGCTTACGTTTGGCTCGCATTTATTTGTATCCCTAACATTGGGCCAGACGGCTATTAGCCGAAATATATCCCAGTTGATATTTACGCCTGAAGCCTGGCAAGTGAGTGTGCTACAGACCAATGCCATTATTCTCTTTACCCTGGCTCTACTCTTTGTCTTTTTACTGGTAGACGCCTTACTCAGTGCACACAGCAATCAACAGAAGTTGAAGGTCGCCCATGAGCAGCTTCAACAATATGCTCTGCAGGTGGAAGGCCAGGCTGCGTTGCAAGAACGTAACCGCATCGCCCGCGAAATTCATGACTCCTTAGGACATTCTTTAACAGCTCAAACCATTTTGTTAGAAAACGTTTTTTTGTTTTGGGAACAAGATACTGGACGGGCAAAATCTTATCTCCTTGACGCCAAAGATTCAGCTTATCAGGCCCTTAAAGACGTTTCACGAGCTGTTGCGGCCCTACGCGATTCTCCCTCAACCAATAGACCTTTGCAAATTACGATTATTGAATTGGTCAATGCAGTCTGTCAATCTACCCCAATGATGCCAGTCTGTGAGATTAATATCACTGCGCCACTGCCAGATGAATTTAGCCTGGCGGCCTACCGGATTGTGCAAGAAGCCCTCACAAACGTGGTAAAACACGCTCATGCCACTCAGTTATCTGTGCAGATAACGACCAAACCACAGAGTCTCTATGTTCAAGTGCTAGATAATGGCAAAGGGTTTGATCCCAGCAAAAATACCACAGGATTTGGCTTACGTGGCATGAAAGAACGCGCGATCGCACTCGGTGGTACCTGCCAAATCTGGAGTTCACCTGGGGCTGGCTGTCGCATTAGCGTGATTTTACCTCTGCCAACAACAACCGTAGGGGGATTACAGGCAATCCCCCTACGGACTGATATAGAAATCTAAGAAGGCAACAGCAATGATTCGCGTTCTATTGGTGGATGACCAAACCATTATTCGACAAGGCTTGGCCAATTTATTAGAAAATCAGCCTGATTTACAGGTAGTTGGCGATGCCGCTAATGGTCAACAGGCGATTGACCAGGTCTCGGCGCTCTACGATACACCCAATCAACCCGATGTGATTTTGATGGATATACGCATGCCGGTTGTCGATGGTGTAGCCGCAACAAAACAAATCTGTGCTGATTTTGCAGAGGTAAAAATCCTGGTGCTCACCACCTTTGACGATACCGAATACGTACAGCAAGCCATGGGTTGGGGGGCGAAAGGCTATCTGCTTAAACAAACGCCTGTTCAGGAACTAGTGATGGCCATTCGAGCGGTTTATCAAGGCTATACCCACATGGGACCCGGTCTTTTTGAAAAAACCTTAGGGGCTTCTGCCCAGGTTCTGGGGACGTCTCCCAGGGCGGCTGACATTACGCTGCCTGCAAAGTTGAGATCGCTATCCCCACGGGAACAGGAAGTTCTGCAGCTAATCGTGGCCGGGCTCAATAATCGCGAAATTGGCGAAACCCTCTTTATCTCTGAACGCACTGTACGCAATCATGTCACCAGTATTTTGAGTCAGCTTCAACTGCGCGATCGCACCCAAGCAGCTTTGTACGCCAGCCAGTTTTGGCCCCAACGCCTCCGCTAAAGACACGCATGGGAGGCAAAGGTTTTGGCATGATGACTAGCTGTTGCCAACGACTCTGTAGCTTGCAGCACAACATCCAGTTTATATGACCTGTTTAATGTCGGCATTGTATGCCTGAGGTTATATCGTCTGAATCCATGCAGGAATCTGCTCGTCGTGTTTTAACTGGGGTCGTCTTTTTTATCTTGACGGTGGTGGCGGCCATCTTTGGCTATATATTTTTTGGGTGGACGCCTTTAGAAGCCATCTATATGGTGGTGATCACGATTTTTGGGGTGGGCTATGGGGAAGTAAAGCCGCTGGAAACCCCTTTCGAGAAAATTTTTACGATTTTAGTCATTGTTGCCGGAACAACATCCGCTGTTTATAGCGTAGGGGGGTTTGTACAAATGGTCACCGAGGGAGAAATTAACCGAGCCTTTAGTAACCAGCGTAAACAGCTAACCATCGCTAATTTGCAAGATCATGTCATTATTTGCGGGTTTGACCGCATGGGGCAAGTCTTGGCCGGGCAGCTCAATGAGGCGAAACAAGCATTTGTGGTGGTAGAAAGTCTGCCAGAACGCATAGAAATGGCCGATGCCTTAGGATATCTCCATTACCAGGGAGATGCCACCCATGAGGTAACCTTGAAAGAGATCGGCATCCATCGGGCTAAGGCTCTCGTGGCCGTGCTACCAGATGATAAGACCAATGTTTTCATTACGTTGACCGCTCGCGATCTTAACTCTAGGCTCAAAATCCTGGCCAGGGGAGAGTTACCGCCCACAGAACGAAAACTGCGCCTGGCAGGGGCTGACCACATTGTGTTGCCTGACACCATCAGTGCAATTCAGATTTCTAACTTAATTGTTCGTCCGGCAGGGATGGACCTGCTGAACAATACTTACGAACGCAGCTATCTCAATGAGTTTTTGGCAAATGTGGAGGTTCAGATGGAAGAACTCCAAATCAAAGAAGACTCTCCTTTTGTGGGTAAAACGTTAATGGAAATTCAGGTGAGAAGCAAAGGGGCCTTTATGGTTATTGCCCTACGTCGATTAAATGAACGTTTAATTTTTCGTCCTGCCTCCTCCCAATTATTAAACGCAGAAGACTCTCTCGTTATTTTGGGCCATCAAGATCAGTTACCCAAATTTGCTGAACATTACCACTTAAAACGGTACCACTTTAACCATCAAAGGTTGTCGGCGACATGATTGATATCCTCTGGATTTTACTCTGTTCTGGTCTCGTCTTTTTAATGCAGGCTGGGTTCATGTGTCTGGAGTCTGGACTGACACGCTCCAAAAACAGCATTAATGTAGCGGTCAAAAACCTGGCGGATTTTGGCCTGTCTGCTGGTTTATTTTGGGTCTTTGGCTATGCCTTAATGTTTGGACAGTCCAAAGCTGACTGGTTTGGCAATACAGGTTTTTTTCCCACCTTCAGTGACCAACCCGAGCAGGCAGTTTTCTTTCTGTTTCAAATGATGTTCTGTGGCACGGCAACAACAATTGTTTCAGGGGCAGCGGCAGAACGACTGAAGTTTCATGCTTATCTGTTATTGGCCCTATTTATTTCAGGCATCATCTATCCTCTCTTTGGCCAGTGGAGTTGGCACAGCCTCGCTTTAGATAATACGGGGGGATGGCTTGAAAATTTAGGCTTTGTCGACTTCGCGGGGTCAACAGTGGTCCATAGCGTAGGGGCCTGGTTTGGTCTGGCGGTCATTGTCGTGGTAGGAGCACGCCATGGTCGATTTTCTGATGACAACCCATCCCAAAAGATTCAAGGGTCTAATATTCCGTTGTCCGTACTGGGGGCCCTGATCCTCTGGTTTGGTTGGATTGGCTTTAACGGGGGGAGTACCCTGGCCCTTAATGATCAGGTTCCCGGCATTGTCGTCAATACCGTTATGGCTGGCGTCGCTGGCATGATGACGGCGGCCATTTTGAGTGGCGTAAAACATCAGGTGGTGGAGGTGGAGCAGCTAATCAATGGGTCTTTAGCGGGGCTGGTGGCAGTAACGGCCTGTTGCCACGTAATTAATGTGCCATTGGCCGTGATTGTGGGAGGAACGGGCGCTGCGATCGCAATGTTGGCCTCTCAGTGGCTAGAACGGTGGCACATTGATGATGCAGTAGATGCGTTTCCGGTCCATGGTGCAGCTGGCATGTGGGGCACCCTCTGTGTTGGCTTATTTGGTCAGGTAGATGCCATTGGCACAGGGTTAAGCCGGGGGGCTCAGATCATGGTGCAGCTTTTTGGCATTGGCGTTGCTGTCGTCTGGACCTTCGGCCTGGCCTGGGTTGTACTGACCCTAGTCAATAAGGTTTTTCCGCTCCGTATTTCCCTAGAAGAAGAGAACATTGGCCTTAATGTTTCGGAACATCGGGCCAAGACCGAAACCTATGAACTTTTCCAGGTAATGGACTACCAAGCAAGAACGAATGATTTAAGTCTGCGGGTTCCCGTGGAACCGTTTACCGAAATCGGCCATATTGCCACTCGCTATAACCATGTGATTGGTGCCTTTGAAAAACGCCACAATCAAAGTGCAGAGGACCTGGCCCATATTTACTATGTCACCGAAGCAATCGTGGCGGCAGTTGAAAACCAAAGCTTTAAGGCCAAC
>JAHQVZ010000153.1 GCA_019634055.1 Leptolyngbyaceae cyanobacterium MAG.088 | reverse complement strand
TTTGACACCAAAGAACTCCAACGATTTAATATCTCCCAAGAGACTTTGCCCGCTGGCAGCATTTTACTCAATAAAAAACTCTCTTTTTACGAGCAATATCGTCAGCTAGTATGGTTTGCCCTGCTCATCTTTACATTTGGCATACTAATAAATGTGGTATTACTTGACGCTATTCGTCGACAAAAGCGTGCCGAAAGCATGCTCGAAAGGCGCGTTGCCGAACGTACTAATGAGCTTACACACACCTTGCAAGAACTTAGACAAACTCAAGCACAACTGATCCAAACCGAAAAACTCTCCAGCCTGGGCCAGTTAGTGGGCGGCATTGCCCATGAGTTTAATAACACTCTCACATTTATTGCTGGCAACATTGATATTCTAAAAGGGTATGGTCAAGACCTATTAGAATTGATCAGCCTGTATCAACGACAAGCCGTGGGCGATGCCACCTCACCAGTGGCCCACTACAGTCAAGCGATAGACCTGGGTTATATCCAAGAAGATATGCCTAAAATCTTGCAGTCGGTGACTCATGGCACAGCGCGTATAGAAAATATTGTTCGAAGCCTGCAATCGTTTGCCGGTGCTGATGAACAAGGGGTTAAACCAACGGACTTAAATCAAAGTCTCGACAATACATTACTGATCTTAAAGTCACGCATCGGCAATGATATTCAGATAGTAAAAAACTATGAAAACCTTCCTTTGGTTGATTGTGAGCCTGGCACTATGAACCAAGTATTTATGCAGATTTTACTCAATGCCATTGAGGCTGTCAGGTCTCTTAGCAAAGGTAACTTAAAACAAATTGTTATTGATACCTGTACCCAGAAAGACCATTGCGTGACAATTTCCATTCAAGATACAGGGCCTGGCATTCCCCTTTCAGCCCAAGAGAAAATTTTTGACCCATTTTTTTCAACCAAGCCAGTGGGCACAGGCACAGGATTAGGGTTAGCCGTGGCCTATCAGTATATTCAGCAACATAATGGTCACCTCACCTTTCAACCCCATACCCCACAAGGCAGCCTATTTATGATTCAATTACCCATTACCCAATCGAGGTAGACTCTAGGGCCAAGGCAGTTGCGTAGCAACTCAGGCTATAAATTTCATCATATTTTTTTAACAAAGTAGACCGTTGGCCGTCCTCAACAGATATTGCAAAACTGTTGAGAAAAACAAGGGAAGATGAACTTTTTTAAAGTGGGTAGTGATCCCCAAAAAAGCGTGCCTACACTAGTTGGCTGAATCCTCTTTACATGTCGCTAAAACGACAGACTTAAGACCGATGACGTTAATGCCAGATACCGAGCGTAGTCGCCGGACAAATACCTATCCAGAGAATGCAAACTATGTTCTTTACGAACTGGTTTGGGCCTTGGGAATAGTCATGGTTTGCTTATTAACAGCTGTGGCTTTAGTGAGTCATTCCTAATCTATTGAGTCATTCCTAATCTATACTGTGATCAAGACTTTTTAATGTAATTGCCTTAATTAAGGCAACCTCAGTGAAGGCTTTTTGTCTTTTGACTGGTGTGTTGTTAAAAACTTTTTTGATTTTTTAACAACTGGGGCGAAAATCATCAACTTTTGACAATGAGAGTGAAGATTTTTGCCACTAATGTAGTCTTAACGACATGTCTGGTTAAGCTTCTAGGTATCCACCCTAAATAATAGTTTTATGGGCTACTGGCCCAGGAGGATACTATGAAGTCGATGATTTGGAAGCCTGAGGAGCACGATCATCTAGTCAATGAATATTTAGATGCTGAGAACCATGCCCCCTATGAGATGATTTGGCTCCTGGGTGTTGGCATGTTTTGTCTGTTTACAGTCGTTGTACTGATTGGTAATTTCTAAACAATTTCAACAGGTTTCAATATCTTGCAATGGTTATTTAATCCGTGAGCTTGTGCTAAGTCAGACAGGCTCACGGTTTTTTATTGAAACTTGTTGAAGATAGAACGTCTTGGCAGGTGAGACATTTGGGGCAGGTTTGGTATCAGCCCAGTGAGGCAGACAAAAGATACTAATCCCGTGAATTTCACTTCATCGTTTGTTTGCGGTGCCTAGTTCTGCAATGGGCTTGAAATCATGATTTTAGAAGTTGCCATTTTAGACGTTAAACCAGATGAAACGGACGCGTTTGAAGCCGCATTTCAGCAGGCGCAATCGATCATTAGTGCGATGGCCGGTTATGGTGGACATCAACTGCAAAAGTGTATCGAAAAAGACAATCGCTATGTGTTGTTGGTCACCTGGAAAACCCTGGAGGACCACACCAAAGGCTTTCGTGAATCAGATGACTATCAGCAGTGGAAAGCGTTGTTGCATCACTTTTATGATCCGTTTCCTGTGGTGGAACATTATCAGCTAGTAGCTGGCAACAAAATACTAGAAAGCTGAGTTGTGTTATTGGTTTCCCCTGTAGAGGCATTGCATGCAATGCCTCTACAGGGCGATCACTGGCGCTAACGATCGAGGCCTCCTCCGCCTGCGGCACCTCCCCTTACGAAGGGGGAGGATGTTATCAGACATTATTCCTGAAATATGAAATGAGATGGTGTGTTAGTTATTTGCAAGTTGCAAACAGCCTTAAATCTCTTTCATCACTTTGCCCATGGCCGCCAGCACCCGCTCTACATTCTCGGGCTGGCTATTGTACCCCATCAGGCCAATGCGCCAAACCTTGCCGCCTAGCTCACCGAGACCATTGCCGATCTCAATATTGTGGTCAGCCAGCACCTTACTCGTTACCGCCTTGGCATCCACGCCATCGGGTACGCGCACAGTGGTCAATGTGGGCAGACGATGCTCCTTGGGTACATGGCAGCTCAGACCCATGTCAGCTAAACCATCCCAAAGCGTTTCAGCCGTTTTCTGATGGCGCTCCCAAGAATTTTCTAGCCCTTCTTCCATCACCAGACGCAGGGCTTCGCGGATGGCATAGGTCATGTTGACCGGTGCCGTGTGGTGATAGGTGCGGCCCTTGCCCCAATAGTTGCGTAATAAGGAAATATCTAAATACCAGTTGGCTACTTTTGTCTGGCGCTTATCCATTTTTTGTAAGGCCCGCTCACTCATGGTGAAAGGAGAACTGCCAGGAGGGCAGCTAAGACCTTTCTGGCTGCAGCTATAGGCCATGTCTACGCCCCATTCATCGAGGAAAATGGGTACCCCACCCATGCTGGTAACGGTGTCGATCAGCAGCAGACAGTCAAACTCGCGGCACAGGTCGCCTACGCCTTCTAAGGGCTGGCGTGCGCCGGTGGATGTCTCGGCATGGACCAGGGCCAGGATGGCAGGACGGTGTTCTTCTAGGGCAGCTCGCAGTTCGCCCAGGCTAAAGACTTCGCCCCAGGGTTTGCTAATGCTGCGGACGTCGGCCCGGTAGCGCTCGGCCATGTCCACCAGGCGATTGCCAAAGTAGCCGTTGATCCCAATCAGTACCACATCCCCAGGTTCTACAGCATTGGCCAGGGTGGCTTCCATGGCCGCTGACCCAGTGCCACTAATGGGTAACGTCATTTGGTTTTCGGTTTGCCAGACGTAGCGCATCATCGACTGCACTTCATCCATCAGGTCCAGATAGGCCGGATCTAGGTGACCAATGGGCTGACGGTTCATGGCAGCAACGACGTCAGGATTTGAGTTAGATGGACCAGGGCCTAGTAACAACCGCTCAGGGATATCTAACGGTGTGGATTTGATGCGAAAGGTTTCATTGATTTGGGGTCGGGATAGGGTCAGACTCATAGTTCAACGGGTTAGGACAGCTAAAAAAATGGTAGCGAATGCGACAAAATATTTTTTTATTGTCTGACGTAACGGTTCATTCGGTAAATGGGGACGTTACATTGTGCTTTGTAATTACTGTGTGGAGGGGGTAAGTGTGGTGCAACTAGAGGAATTACGGCAGCGCTGGCAATTAGATTCTGGGGCTGAATATCGGTGCGATCGCAACCTTAACCTTTATAAAAGTCCCCATAAACCGGGGCTAGTCACCCAGGCTGCCGCTGGTTGCCCGTTAACAATCACGACAATTGACCCTGCGGGTTTACACGTCGTCTTATGTGCCGACGACTACCCAGGGTGGCTAAGGATAGATGATATTGACGCCTTAAGCCTGGCGACTGCCCCCTATCAGCCCAAGCTAGTGAGCCGTAGCGACATTGAAAAAGCGATTCCTGGGGCCATTGCCTTTGCCCAGGCCGCCATGGCTGTCACCAACGAATACTTGTGGGGCGGCACAGTGGCTCCGAACTACGATTGCTCGGGGCTGGTACAAGCAGCCTTTGCCTCGGTAGGGGTGCCATTACCCCGTGATTCTTATCAACAAGAAGAATTTACCACCACCCTTGAAACGAGTGAGTTACAGCCTGGGGATCTGATCTTTTTTGGCACCCCAGAACGTACGACTCATGTCGCTTTACATTTGGGAGAGGGGCGCTATATTCATAGCTCTGGTAAAGACCAAGGCCGTAACGGTATTGGCATTGATTCTATTTTCGACCTGAGCGATCCAGTCAGTCAGACTTATTATGGGCAATATCGATGTTGTGGGCGAATTATGGCCGGTTATGTACCCCAAAAAAAATCTAATGCGTAATGTTCCTACAGGGTGTGCTAAACCTGTATCGACATAAAAGTCATCCAAATGAAAAATCTAGGTTACAAACCTGGAGTTTTCTGGAGCTTTAAGTATGCACTCGGTTCAATACTCGTTACAATTGCCCAACTGTTTGATACCCCAGTTTTATGCGCAGGTTATCCCCATCCATGGTTAATCGCATTCTTCGCTGGTTTTTATTTGGCGGCATCATCTTTTTCTTAGCCAAAACCTTAAAGGATCATTGGCAAGAGGTCAGAAGCCTTGAAATTACCGGTGCTACCCTGGCGCTGCTGACCATTGCCCTAGGGATCACTTTAATTGCGCACATTTGGTCTGGGTGGGTATGGCATCTGATTTTGAAGGTGATTGGCCAACCCCGCGATGGTCGTTGGACGACGATGATCTACCTCAAAACGAATATTGCCAAGTATTTACCGGGGAATGTATGGCACTTTTTTGGCCGGGTGCGTGCGCTGCAATCATCGGGGGCTTCTACCGGTGCGGCGATTGTTGGTGTGGTGTTAGAGCCTTTATTAATGGCAGCGGCGGCCTTGGGGCTGGCTGCCATTAGCCTCAGCATTGCGATGGTTAACAATTGGCCATTGCTGGTGCTTTCCTTGGCGGCACTGGTGGCTATGTTAGTGGCTATTCATCCCCGGTTTCTCAATCCGATTCTACAAAAGTTAGGCAAAGCCAAGGCGCGCTCCCAGGGGATGACCGTCATTACCAGTACCCTGCGGTTAAATTCCTACCCCTGGCGTTCTCTCTTAGGGGAATTGGGGTTTGTGGTTTTGCGCGGTCTCGGGTTTGTGATGACGATTGTCGCGTTAGAGGGGCTAAAACCAAGTCAGTTTCTGCCGATTATGGGGGCCTTTAGTATTGCCTGGTTAATGGGTCTGGTGGTCCCCGGTGCCCCCGGTGGTGTAGGCGTGTTTGAAGCGGTTGCGATCGCAATTCTGGGTAATCAGCTACCCAGCGGTTTATTGATTAGCAGTGTTGCACTCTATCGGCTGATCAGCACCCTGGCTGAGGCCTTAGGCGCTGGTCTAATCTGGCTAGAAGAACGGCTGGCCGAGCTGATGTCTCCGATGACCAAAGTGAAACGACGACTCTTGCTATTGCCCCCAACTCAGGATGAAGAGTTGTCGCAAGAGGAACAACCCTCTGCGTTATTAAGCCCTGGACCTGATGAGTCCGCTGAGCTTGCTGCTCATGCGTCTTCAGAAGACTCGTCTGCCCCAGAATCTGATACGTTTGTCCCTGATGTATCTTCAGAAAACTCGTCTGCCCCAGAATCTGATACGTTTGTCCCTGATGTATCTTCAGAAGACGCGTCTGCCCTCAACTCTGGCACACTTGTCCCTGATGTATCTTCAGAAGACTCGTCTGCCCTCAACTCTGGCACACTTGCCCCTGATGTACCTTCAGACGCATCTCCACCAGTAATAGGGCGTTCTGCAGATCCTGCTGAGATTTCTTATGTGGTGTCTTCGAGTCGGGCAGCTGCGTCAGAAACGCTCATCACTACAGAAGAATCAGGTGCTGACACCTTAAATAGTGATGAGCCTGGAGGTGTCTCTAGTGGAGAGTCTCAGGTTTATCGTGAGTTAGATAAAACAGGACCAAGGCTACCGTCATTTGTGCCGAAATCTCTCAAAGGAGATGGAGAGCCTTCTTCACAATCGTTATCGCCTAGAAATAATGGTTAGGAGCTGTTAAGTAACAAGTTTATAACTTGGATGCAGCCATCTTACCCTGACCTGACCTAAACTCTCACCAAACTTGCGCTTTGCCATCAGCGACATCAACCCGGACTTTGTATTACTCTTGCAAGAGTTTTTCTAGACGTTCCACCACAAAGGTGGCTGTCTTTTCTAGAAAAGCCATATCTAAGTTTTCAACAGTATCGCTGGGTTGGTGATAATGTGGGTTACGAAAATTTGCTGTATCGCTAATCATGACAGCCCCAATGCCGTTTTCCCAAAAAGGAACATGGTCACTGCGAAATAGATCTGGTATGGCTGACGACTCATCGATGGGCACCGGTAATGTCAGCGACTGCAAGGCTGTAGCTGCTGTCTGAAGATCGTCAGTGGGTGTGGCAAAGGTGGCCAATAACTCTGGCGCATCTATATTGCCAATGACGCTAATAAAATCTCCTTGACTGGGTAGATTGTATAGGTCTAGCCCAGGTGGATAGGTCTGACATCCAGGCTCATAGCAGCCGTATCCCAACATTTCTAAAATGACGGCACTGTTTAAGCCGGTTAAGTTAGCGGGCTGATTGGCAAAGGCATGGCTGCCCAGTAACCCTTCTCCGTTGGGCTGTTGCTCTTCTTGGTCAAAAAAGACGACCTGTAGGGTTTTCTCGGTGGGAGTGTTGGCAAAAATACGGGCAATTTCTAGCGCTGTGGCGACGGCACTGGCGTTGTCATCTGCCCCAGGTGAGCCAGCAACGGTGTCGTAGTGAGCACCAACCAGAATTTTTTGGTCTGGGGTTTGGGTGCCTGGGCGTAAAACGCTCACATTGGTGCCAGCACTATCGCCAGTGCCAAATTCTTGCAATATAGGGTCATAACCATAGGCTCGCAACTGCTGGGTCAGGTAGGCGCTGGTACGGGCCAGGTCTGAGGTGTTGTAGCGTTCCGTGGCCAGGGTGCGCAGGTGAGATCGCAACAGCTCACCATCTACGTTAAGGCTCTGTAATTCTGCATTAGAGGCCACCCCGCAGGCCATAAATAGTGCGATCGCTACCATCCCGAAACATAGTCCTAGACGCTGCCTAAGTTGCTTACCCATAGCTCATATCAAGTCTGATTGGTTTATCCGATATAGAGACGCTATCTACTGTAGATCGATGTACTGAAAATAGGCTACTTACAGATAACTCTTATCTATGAAAATTTCTTCTCAACCTGCTCAGCGCAACGTTTTATGGCTGACCATAGCGTATGGTGGCCTGTTTTTATTGATTTTGTGGGCAGCCTACACCAATAATTTACCCCTTGCCTTACTCGGCAAAATTCCCTACTACGACAAAATTGGTCATGTGGTGCTCTATGCCCTCGCCAGCTATTTGGGCCATCGCGTTATCAATCGACGGCATTTTAAGGGGGTGCGATATTTGCCTGTTTTTCCAGTCTTGTTTGGGTTAGTGATGACGGTCGAAGAGATTGTGCAAGGTGTCTCTCCCTATCGCACCCTAGATTGGTTAGATTTAGTATGTAGCTTGGGCGGTGTAGGGCTGGGCTATCTATTGGCACAAAGGGTTAAAGGCCCTGCACAAAAGTAAAGTAATTGAGTAAGGCAGTAGAGAGCAAATGATCTATCGCCTAGCAAAGATTCGTTGATTTGATCCGAGATTGCTCGACATCACTGTGTGGTAATTACTAATAGCCAATCGTTACCGACCATTTCTCATCTATTATGACCTGTTGTCAGATCTGCCCCCAACTTAATGCTGCCCAACTTAAAATTCGAGGGCATGAAATTTATGATGCCATTGGCTTAGGCAAAAGCTGGCTGGCTAGTTTGCGTGTGTTTTTGATGTGTCTTGCCAGCCCTAGTTTAACGGGGCTTTCTCATTTACTAGACCAGGCCGATGAGCATAACCATCTGGTATCGGCCATTGAAACAGATCTCAAAAGTGCTGCTGAGCAAGAACAAGATCAGTTAAAAGATCTGCAAATGGTGATCGACACATTCTCGGAAACAAAAGAAGATATCATTCAAGCAATTGCTCAATATAGCGATCAGACGCGTAGTAACAAGTCGACTGTTGTTGCTCAAAACAGTGTGCCCATGAGCTGTGATATCAAC